>CAYSUZ010000001.1:0-16816 GCA_964434335.1 uncultured Planctomycetota bacterium
GGCCGACGCGCTCAAACCGCAAGGCGTTGATTTTGACGAGCCGAGCATCGAAGGCCGCCTCGTCAAGATCGTCGCGCAGACTAACAGCAACGCCTGTGAAGTTGTGGAATTTTTCTTCGTGCCTGAACATTACCGTTTCCGCGCCGGTTTTGAAAACGCTCTGCCCCACACCGATGGTAACGAGGTTGATAGGCGGAGCCGAGGCTCCCTCGAGCGCGATTTTGGCCTCATCGCTAACATGCGGGCAATCCGAAAGCGCGATGGCCTTGCTCGCCAACGCCATCGCAAACGCCAGACACGTAGGTTTGCCGCAATCCTTGCAGTTTGTCTTGGGCAACAATTTGAAAATATCAAGGCCGGTCAAAGCCATGTTGTTTCTCCAGAAATGCGTTAAAACATTGAATCCATCGCCAGTGCGGGGTGCTCCACGCGCGTCAAAAACTCGACAACCTCTTCTTCGCTCTGTGCGATTGTCTCATCGGCTATCTTGTCGATGAAGTTCTCGCCAAGCCCGGCGCTGAGCGCAGAGGCATTGATCATATCGCGCAGCTGCTCTTTGAGTGCCTTAGGCATCCACACCATACGGGCGATTCCGCCGTCGGCGCTGATGAATTTTTTCGATCCTATATAAAATTTACTGTGGCCGATAAAGCCCGGCGTAACGTTGCCGCCACCGACGCTGCCAGCCAATGTTGAGAACTTCATTCCGCACGGTGTCATGTCGGGGAAATCACGATCGACGGTCATTATGCCGTTAGCCGACGGAAGAAGCGCGGAGATGCATTCGAAACATCCGCACGAAGTCATCGGATCGACAATCATCGAATACGCGCTCATCCGTTCGATGGTCTTGCCAGTGTTGGCGTAAACGAATTCATTGACGCCCTCCCACTGGCCGAGTTTTGCATCGACACAGGCGCCTATTTTGACCGGCTGGTTGGGGCCGGTGGGCGTGATTTCGTGCGCGGCGCGTCCGTCGAGCCAGTTATATGCCCCGCACAAGCCGGAACGCTCCGGCGTGATGATGCAGACGTGCGTCGGCGCAAAGGACTGACACAGCGTACAGGAATAAAACGTATCGACAGAGTCGTCGGTCATGTTGGCCAGCCGCAAATCGCGCTCGCGGTAGGACTCACGCGCCGATGGATACAATTCGGCAACCTCGTCGGGGTTGGTGATTATCCTGATTTGAACCTTGTCGATTATCGAACCATATTCGGCGTGAAACATCGCGTGCAAAATTGAGCCGAGGTGTGTAAGCCGGAAACCCGCTTCGTAAGCGGCTTTGCTAACACGCATCCATATTATATCGCGCTGACCCATGTGGAACACGCCCTGCGCTTCGTTGAAAAATCGATGTATCTGCCGTTCGAGTATCGGCTCGAAGTCTTTTTGCATTTTGCGGCCAAAAACCTTCACGACAACGGCAACCGGAAGCGTGCTGCCAATTTCCATATCGTCAAAATCAGGCCCTGTGATTTCGATTTTGCCGTCCTCGACCTCATCGGCAGACTCCATCATCTGCACGTATTCGAAACCGTCGGTCTTCTGGCTGCCGAACTCCGCCTGCATATCCTCACGGCGAATGCGCTCGCCCTCGAACGCCGGGCTGAAAGAAACGGGAACGGGAACCTCGGTTATGTGGACTTTTATTCCGCGCGCCTCTATGCCCTGACGCACGATTTCGTCAAGAGACACGTTGGGAACTATTTGCGCGAAAGAATCGGGCGAAGCAGGTTTGATCGCAGGCACGTCCAGGTCGGTAATCACGGGGATACCAAATTTCAGAGCGCAGGCAGCGTTGGCGCATTTCTCTTCGTCGATATCGCCCAGCGCCAGCACAAACGCGGGCACTCTTTTGGTTATGTAGGCAATCATGCGCTCCGTGTCACCCTCCTGAACCCCGCCAAACGACAGGGCTACACGGCAAGCGAAACCCATCACATATGCAATCGCGCTGGTCTCACGGCCAAACGGAACCAAATGCGCGTCCCAGCCCATCTGCACGCCAGCCTCGGCAAGTTGCTCGGCAAATGTTACGCCGGAATTATTGCCAAGCATGAAAACGAAGAGATTTTTTTCCTGAAGCTCACGCGCAATTCTAACGGCAGTTTCTGTATCGGGAGCCGCGCCTATAATCGCGGCAAAACCCGAAACCGAGCCATCGACAAAATCTATGCCCCTCTCGCGCAGTTTGATATCGTCTGCCGCGCCCAGCCAGATGCCTTCGACGGGATTCGGGCCAACGAGATAATTGCAGACAACAATGATTTCCTCGGCAAAAGCTGTTGCAACGCCTGCGGCAAGCGCGTCGTCAAGTGTGAAGTCCCCATCCTTGTCAAGCGGGGGTAACATATCGCGGCACTGCTGCAAAATCGGCTCGAACTGCGCTAAAGTCGTTACGGCAATCCCAAGAATGGAAAAGATCACCGGTGTGTAGTAACCGGTATTAGGAAGCTCCACTCCAGCATCGGAGCCTTTTTGGGCAACGGCCTGCTTGAGTTTCGCCTCGGCGGTCTGAACCGTTTTGTGCGCACCGCGCACAGCAAGAGCGGCGATTATCGACGACATGCGAATTCTCCTCGGAAAAATGCTTGATCGTGAAGGCGGATTATACAACCCCAGCGGGCATTTAGCAAACCTCTCGGATACTGGCTCTTGCATTGCGGAACAAGTCTTATAGAATTACGACATATTATCCGAAAACTATGTTATCGAAAACACTCAACTGTTGCCGCAAATCGCAATGATGCGCGGATCGTCAAAGGGGCATTATACTATATATGAAAAGCGACATTGAAATAAGCCAGGCGACAAAACTGCTGCCGATAAGCGAAGTAGCCAAGCGCTACGGAATCGCACGCGAAGAAATCGAACTCTACGGCGACTACAAAGCCAAGGTCAAGCCCGACATTCTCAAGCGCCTCGCCGACAGGCCCAACGGGAAATATATTGATATCACTGCGATTACGCCGACGCCGCTGGGCGAAGGCAAAACGGTCAACACCATCGGGCTGAGTCTGGGGCTCAATCACATCGGCAAAAAGGCCGTCGCCTGCATACGACAGCCGTCAATGGGGCCGGTTTTCGGGATCAAGGGCGGTGCCGCCGGGGGTGGCAACTCGCAAGTCGTGCCAATGGAAGAGATCAACCTGCACCTAACCGGCGATATGCACGCAGTAACGGCAGCAAATAACCTTCTGGCCGCAGCAGTAGACACCTCGCTTACGCTGAAAAATCCGCTCAATATCGATCCGTACAAAGTAAGCATCCGACGCGTAGTAGACATAAGCGACCGTGCGCTGCGTGATATCATGATCGGTCTCGGCGGCAAAACCAACGGTGTGCCTCGCCAAACCGGCTACGATATTTCGGCAGCCAGCGAGGTTATGGCGATTATGGGACTGGCAAGCGACCTGGCCGATATGCGCAAGCGACTAGGCCGAATGGTCGCAGCATTTACAAAGAACGGCAAACCAATAACCGCCGATGATTTGAGAGTCGCGGGCGCGATGGCGGCGATAATGAAGGACGCGCTCAAGCCCAACATCATGCAGACAACCGAAAACACGCTGGCGTTCGTCCACGCAGGCCCCTTCGCCAATATCGCACACGGAAACTCGTCGATCATCGCCGACAAGATCGCGCTGAAGACGGCAGACTACGTGGTAACCGAATCGGGTTTCGGCGCTGATATCGGCATGGAAAAATTCATCAACATAAAATGCCGCTATTCGGGTTTGGTGCCGGATGCTGTGGGTATCGTGGCAACAGTACGCGCACTAAAAGTACACTCCGGTAAATATACCGTTGTGGCAGGCAAACCACTAGACGAGCGACTGCTGCGCGAAAATCCTGGCGACGTCGCCGCGGGCTGCGAGAACCTAAAGGCCCACATCCGCAACGTCAAAGAGCACGGACTAAGCGCGGTCGTAATTATCAACCGTTTCCAGACCGACAGCAACGACGAAATCGCCGAAATCAAAAAGGCAGCGCTGGCGGCTGGGGCAAGCGCAGCGATAGAAAGCAACTGCTGGGAGAGCGGCGGCAAGGGCGCAGCGGAAATGGCCGAGGCATTTGTGGCGGCGTGTAACGAAAAAAACGATTTCAAATTTCTCTATCCGCTGGAGATGTCGATCCAGGATAAGATCGCTCGCATCGCCAAGACGATGTACAGAGCGTCATACGTGCATTTCGAACCGGCGGCCCGCAAAAAACTCCGGCTTTTTACAGAGATGGGCTACGATAAATTGCCAATCTGCATGGCCAAAACACATCTGTCAATTTCGCACGACCCACGTATCAAGGGCGCGCCACAGGACTACGTCTTCCCCGTCTCAGATATTCGCGCTTCAGTCGGCGCGGGCTTCCTCTACCCCATTTGCGGCAAGATGCTCACGATGCCGGGAATGCCATCCGAACCAGCCTACACAAAAGTCGATGTCGATGCGGATGGCAAAATCACGGGGCTTTTTTAACGGGCACGGATTACAAAAATCGCGTTTATCTCACATCATTCTCGATCTCAATAGCTCGGCCACACCGCATTGATTTGTGCCGTTTGCCGTATTTATTATTTTCCTGTTGACAATATCAAAAACGATGATACAATCTCTTTATTGGACGGTATCAATATGAATATCATCCTAGCCGCAGGTAAACCAGCGGGCACAGGGCTGTGTGAGGTGCCCGCTTTTTATTTTGATCTTAGCGCTTATACAGCGCAAAGAGGGATAGAGTGTTAGTCGTAGATAGCCGCTATGCCTGACCGCCGTGAAATAAGCGTATTCGTGGCGGCAGGCATAAGGCACAAAAGTTTCAAAAAAAGACGGCCCCCAAAAGAGCCGCCTTATTTTTTTGATGTGATTTGAAATTATCTGTTGCGAGACACCACGTAATCCGCCGCCAGCATTAGGGATTCGGCGATTTCGGCAGGCACACCGGAGGGGATAAACGATTTCGCGTTTTCGGCATGTTTTTCGGCTACGCCCAACGCATATTCCACCGCGCCTGACTCGCACAGCACCTCGCGAACCGCTTCCTCATCCAATTTGTCAGTATCGCTCAGCATCTCGATTGCTTTCTTGCTCTTGCGCATCAGCCAGATCATTGGCAGCGTAAACTTACCCTTGGTCAAATCGGTTCCCAGCGATTTTCCGGTCGCAGCCTCGTCGCCCGTAACATCCAAACAATCGTCGACAATCTGAAACGCCACACCGAGGTTGCGCCCGTAATTTTCGAGCGCTCCGGCCTGATTGTCATTGGCCCCGGCACATATCGCGCCCATCTTGCAGGCACAGGAATAGAGTGCGGCGGTTTTTTTGCGCACGATTTCCATATAGCGTTCTTCGGTAATAGCGGTATCGTTGCGGTGATCGATTTGCATAAGTTCGCCATGGCACACGGTGGCCGCCGCCGAAGCAATCATATTCATCGACGGAACATGACCGGCCTTTGCAGCGAGACTAAAGGCTGTGGCGAAAAGAAAATCGCCCAACAAAACGCTCGCTTCGTTGCCCCACAGTCTGTTGACGCTCGGCGCGTGGCGGCGCAGTTCGGCCTCGTCCAAAACATCGTCGTGAATAAGTGTAGCGCTATGAACGGCCTCGATCGCCGCGCCCAGCAACAGGTGAGTCTCGTCGATCGGCCCGACAGCACGTCCACACATCAGCAAAAGCGCAGAGCGCAGCATTTTCCCGGCAGGATTGGAGATGTGTTCGAGCAAGGTAGCCAGATAACCATCCTCGGACGAAAAAATCCCATCCAGATGCGCCCGCACTGCGTCGATATCTTCTGAAACGGGCGCAATTATTTTTTCGAGTGTTTTGATAAGCCGCTCCAGTTAGAAAAATCTTAGTCAGGCATTTTATACTTTTTCGGCGGCAAAAACAGCAGTAATTATTTTTTGTGCGCTGGAGACCGCCCAACAACACGAACGACAAATTTGACCGGCGCAGAAAAAACGATAGAATGCTTTCATACTATTTTTTGGTACTGCAAGGAGCAAAATCATGGTGATAAAGAATTGCGTTGCGATTCTCGTGCTTGTGGCTATTGCTATCGGTGGGTGCAACTGCATCAACAACGGCAAAGGGAACAACAAAGATGGCTTGCGCGGGCAGATCGGTGGGGAGATGCTCTCCGAGATGACTATCTCCGGCAAACGCAGGATTATTATTCAGGTGCAAAAATGCTCCGAAGGCCTGGAGTATATGCTCGGGCGACAGCAGGCAGTCTCCGCACCGAAAGATTTTGACGCAAAGCCCGGTCAGACGCTGGTAGTGGAAATTTTGGTCGAGGGCGAAAACATCATTACCAAGAGCATCGAAATCGAGCCATACAAATTCAAGCAACGCGAAATCAAGATCACAGGACGCATGGACGGGCCGTACAGCGGCGTGAAGGAAAGCGGGACACTGGTAATCCGTTCTCAAAAAGACCTTGAGCAAATGTGGGAAAAGATTACGGTGATGTCGGTGCCGCGCCCGGAGCCGCCGAAAATCGATTTCAACACCGATATCATCCTCGCGGCATTCATGGGCACGCGCATGACGGGCGGACACATGATTGTAATCGAAAAGGTAATCGAGAAGGAAAACGAAGTGGTCGTCATCATCACTGAACGCTCGCCGCCATCCGGGGCAATGGTCGAGCAAGTTGTGACTCGTCCGTTTTATCTGGCGATCATCCCAAAGACCGATAAGACTATCAAATTTACCCGGCAGTAGCGCTCAGATGAATGTATCGAGGAATTTTTTTGCTTCCTGAACCGCGTTCTCTGGCTGATCCTCGTAGGTATAGAGTTCCACCGTTATCCAACTCTCGTAACCACAGCTGCGAGCCGTTTGGAAGAACGCCGCAAAATCAATCGCCCCGCGACCGGGCACGAGATGGTAGTGTTTGCGGTCGGCGGCGATGTCTTCAATATGAACGTGATCGACGTAGCGCGCGAGTCGCTCGAAAGCCGGTACGGGGTCTTCGCCGACACAGAAAAAATGTCCGACGTCAAAATTTATACCAACGTGAGGCGAGTTCATGCGCTCCATAAAGTCGAGAGCCTGTGAGGATGTCTCGATCAGAAGTCCCGGCTCCGGCTCGACGAGTATCTTTACACCCAAATCGCTGGCCAGGGGTATTATCTCCCGCAATCCGCTCTCAAAAATATCCAGCGCATCTCCTCTGCTCATCCCATCAACCGGACCACCAGGCTCAATCGAAATTCCGGGCGCACCGATGGCCGAGGCTATTTTCAGGCATTGCGCGGTGTGGTCAATGCGCAGCCGTCTTTGAGCGGGGTCAGGCTCAATCCAAGAGGGATGCCAGAAGTCGCCGATTTCGCACATCATAAAAGCGTTTACGTTAACGGCTCTAACGCCGTTGGCCTCCAGCGCGGCGCAAATCGCGGCGATTTCGGTCGGGCCAGTGTTCGGCGGCCATGCGTGAGGAGTGTCGGCCATGATTTCCACCCCCCCGTAGCCCGCTTCTGCGATTACGGCAATCGCGGCGGATACGGAGTAGTTTCTGAAGGCGTTTGTGCTGAAAGCGATGTTCATTTTGACCCTTATTTGTCGCTTTTGAAGAAAAATTTGAAATTTCTTAAAAAAAACCGATATTTACCGCGATTTTTTTCCGATTCATGTGTCTGGGATTGTAGTGCAACATTAGCAAACACTACGGGTTCTAACAGGAGGCATTTTACACAACTATACTATTCAGTTCAATGGAGATATCCGATAATGCGATGCTCTGAAATCAAGTTACTAATTTCCGAATACTTCGATGACGAATTAAACGACATCCAGAAGCGTGCCGTTGAGGAACACATCCTGATTTGTGATCGTTGTTACAGAGAATTCACCGAAATGAGAGAATTGGTCTCTCTCCTGCAAAACTCGCTGGCACCATACCGAGTCAACAAAGAGAATATGGCGCAGATATTCGAATCGCGCGATTGATGCAACCACTACTTTGTTAATTATGTGAAATCGGCGAATAAACAAATGGAGGATCGAAAAAAAAACTCCTCCAGGCATAACGCCATATTTTGCAACAACTTAGGCCCTCAGGGGTCGATGCTTCTTTCATATCTCATCGCAGTAATTGTCGTTTTTTCACGCCTTTGGAAATCTTTTTCACATTTCTGCCATTTTTTTCGATTTTTTTTAGCACTTTTCCATTTCCCAAGTGTCTATATAAGTAGAGAAGCAAGTATATAGATAAAAAAAATTGGCAAAGGTTCCCAAAGTTAATTTCAAACTCGGAGGCAACCCGTGAATAACGACGCCAAAATCATCAAAGACATAATTCAAAATGGACGGCGAACAGAATACGGCGAACTTGTGGAGAAGTATTCCAATTTCGTATTCAGCACCTGCCTGAGCATACTAGGCAATCGCGAAGACGCCGCAGACATAGCACAAGAAGCATTTGTAAAGGCCTACGAGATTCTCGGCGACCTGCGCGACCCCAGCAAATATGCACTCTGGCTCAAACGCATCGCAGCTGGCATGAGCAAAAATCTTCTGCGTGCAAACAGCCGCCAAAAAGCACACGTTCAAACCTTCGCGGAATCCGGCTCTGATATCGACATGATCGACACAGCCGAAGCTATCGGCAAAGCCAGCAAACGCGAACAAACCGAAATCGTGCGCGAACACATCGCAGCCCTGCCCGAACGATACCGCACGGTGATTATCCTGAAGTACCTCGAAGGACTGAAATATCGCGATATCGCCGCATTCCTCGAGCTCTCGGAGCGCACAGTAAAAGCGGCATCGTACGAAGCGAAAAAACTACTGCTCAAGCGTCTCAAAAAACAAGGCGTGCTCGACGCGTCTCTGCTTCAAAGCGCCTGAAAACAAACAGACAAGAAATATGCGCTTCCTGAAAGGGAGGCGCATTTTTTTTGGTGGGATCAGAGAGAGACAAACGGGCTGCGGCAGTCGTGATTGAAAATCCCGATCCAGCCCTCCGCTCGTGCCTGAGCCAGCAGGCGTTTTTTTGTCGCGAGGGTTTCTTGGGGCAAACAGTCCAGCGCAGCGATGTAGGCGGGTTTGAGATTGGCGCTGGTCGGTATCAGATCGCCAAAATGAATCGCTCCCCTGCCGCACGATTCGATCACAACGGCCTGATGAGCGCGGGTGTGGCCGGGTGCGAGAATAACACGAACGCCGGGCGCGATTTCGCGCTCGCCATCGAGCAAAACCAGCGCACCTGATTTTTTGAGCATTTCGAACGAGCGATCGATATAGCCGTCCTCGGTGAACGCGTCGGTGTTGAGCGCGTCCTCATATTCGGCACTCTGCACAAAGTGCTGCGCGTTGGGCAACGCGGGCCGAGACTCGTCGCCAACCCCCTCAATTGCGCCGCCACAGTGATCGAAGTGCAGATGTGTAAGAATCACTGCATCAATGCTTGCGGGCTCGATAGCGGCCTCCTCCAAGCGTGCCGCAACTCCGCGCACATCCTCAACGCTATAAATCCGCTTCGTTTTCGCATCCAGATTCGTGCCCAGGCCCGCGTCGATCAGCACTCGGTGCCCTGCGCTCTCGACTACGCACAGATGCAATGCCAGCGGGACGCGGTTCTTTGCATCTGGCTCGATCAAAGGCGACCAAAGCACACGCGGCACAGCGCCGAAAATCGCCCCGCCGTCGATCCAAAAACGGCCGTCGGTAATCATAGTTACGCGAATATCGCCAACATCGAAAATTTGCATTGCGGTTTCTTCTCAAAAAATATCTTACAATTCCTTTTTCGGCATCTGCTCCAGCAGAAATTCCACCAAATGCCGCACACGTCGTTCAACTCCCTCGGCGGCCAGTCGATCCTGTATCTGCAAGATGCATCCCGGGCAATCGGTTAAAACGGTCTGCGCCGTGCATTCGCTTATCGCGCGCACTTTGTGCGAAGCTATTGCCGAGGAAAGGTCGTAATGAAACAGGCTAAACGATCCACCGCCGCCACAACAACGCGCGGCATCGGGCATCTCTTCGAAGTCGCCCGCAGCGCGAAGAAGCTCGCGCGGCTCGGCATTAATACCCTGCCCCCATATGAGATGGCATGGATCGTGCCAGGTAATTTTTTCGGTGCTGCGCTGCAACTGCGGGTGGGCTTCGTTAACGAGATATTCGCAGATATCACGCACAGGCGCACGAAAGCTGGCAGCGTCTTCGAGGAGCGACTCGTATTCATGTTTGAGCATCCGCCCACAACTCGCGCAGCCAGTAACTATTGCGTCACATTCAACTCCGTTGAAGACCTCTACATTGTGTTGCGCGAGGCGTCTGGCCGCCTTCACATCGCCGTAGCCGATAACGGGCTGCCCGCAGCAAAGCTGCTTTTTGGGCACAACAACGGTTACGCCGCAACGGTTGAGCAGCTCGACAAGCGCACATGCGATGCGCGTATAGGAGTAATTCGTCAGGCAACCTATAAAAAACGCCACGCGAGCCTTCTCTTCGCCAATAGCAAGCGAGACTTCGGGCAGGGTCTTGAGCGCGGACCGTGCGCTTAGCGTAGGAATGCGTCGTTTACCGTGAAAAAACAGCGGCATGTTGCGCAGATGCGGGGTGCTTTTTGTTCGCGGCAGAATTTTTTGGGAAAACGCCGAGAGCCGCACCAGCAAATTAAAAAGCCATCGACGCGGCAGAAGATGCCGAAAGATCAATCGCCCCAACAGGGGTATGCTGAGTTCGCAAGCCATCTTTTCGCGCGCGAAATTCATCAGCATATCCACGCGCACATCCGAGGGACAGTTGGCCTGGCAGCGCAGACAGCGCAGGCAGGTCATTATGCTGTCCTGCACCTTTTGGTTAAGCGGGATTTCGTCTTTGAGGTAGGAACCGAGCAGCGCAATTCGGCCGCGAGCGACGTTAAGCTCGCTTTTGGTCTCGCCAAATACGGGACAGTGTGCGCGACACTTGCCGCAGCGCGCGCACAGATCCAGTTCTTTTTGTATCGCTTCGGGAATCAATTTTCCGGCGTTATATGCCGCGCCTCACTGGGCCGACATCGCCCGCGCTCCACTTGTAGTGTTTCTTGAGATCGCTGGTGGTAGCGTGGAAGTTTTCGGATTTTACGATGGAAGCGATGGCGTCGGCGAGCAGATAAGATTTCCAGCGATCCATCGTAATCGTCATGTGATAAAGTTCGGGATCGTTCCAGTCGGTGCCGAAATTGTCGTTGATAAACCGGGAACGCCATTTATCGGAACGCTCCATGTATTCTTCGGCTTTGTCGTCGCTGAGTTCGCGCATTTCCGCCACGTTTACAAGGCGGTTTTTTTTGCTGGCGTTCAGACGCAGATGCAACACCCAGGGCACATCCTTGAGAATAGCCTGCGCACCGCGCCCGACGATCACGACTCCGCCGCGCTCGGCGAGGTGAGTGATGATCTGGCGATAGCCCGCAATGACAGTCTCCTGCGTGAGGGGTTTTCGCATCGGTTCGGGTTTTAGTTGCTCGGCAGTATAGCGAGCGTAATCCGTATCAAAATACGGCATGACATCGAAGGGATAGCTTTCTTTGAACCACGCGCTTATGTGGGGTTTATGGATGCCCGCCTCTTCTTCTTTGACGATGGATTTGATCAATGAAACGATCTGCTCGGGGGCCTCAGCCTGTAGCGCGTCGATGGCATCTGCTTCGTTATCGGTAGCGCGAGCGGCAAGGGCAGCGGCGTGAATGGCGTCCTTGTCTACAAAGTCGTAGCCCAGTTTGTGCGCCAGTTCGCGCGCGAAATCGCCGTTGTCGCTGCCGGTGAGTCTTGAAATTGTGATAGTAGGCATACGCCCTCCTTAAATATTACAAGTACATGGCTCCAGCCCGAGCGAGGTTAGTAATCGCCTTGTTTGTGTTTTGCGGCGAGTTTGATGTAGTCGGCGGCGAACGAGCGAATGTGTTCGAGCCGCGCATCATCGACCTGGCCTTTAATCTGGGCCGGTATGCCCAGCACAATCGAATTTGGCGGCACTTCGGTCTTCTCGCGCACTACCGCACCTGCCCCGACAATACTGTTCTTGCCGATGACTGCGCCACTGAGCACGATAGCGCCCATGCCAATCAGACAATCGTCGCCGACAGTCGCGCCGTGGACTACGGCGGAATGGCCGACGGTTACGCGATCGCCGAGAACGGTGGAATAAGTGTCATCGGTATGTACGACCGCGCCGTCCTGGATGTTTGTTTCTTCGCCGATTTTTATCTCGCGCATGTCGCCGCGCAACACGGTACTGTACCACACGCTGCTGCCACGACCTATGGTTACATCGCCGACCACCGAGGCGGTCTGGGCTATGAAAACGGAATCGTGAATTTTGCCACTGGTTTTGATCATGGCGCTCTCCTGTTTGGATGCCTGTTATCTAACAACCAAGCGCATTTTACCACAAACACTGTATGCGGGCAACCAGGCATGCGCCATTGCATATCGTGAAACAGATAAAAATATCAGGGGATATTACGGACGGCGGCAAGAAAAAACACCGCCCATTTTTTTTCGTAAATTCGTTTGCACTGTATCGTTATTGACTCTATAATCAAACCGGATAAAAAATGGTTTAAGGTTATGCGCTCCGTTGCCGATAAAACTTGTGATTCCGGGATGGATTGGCCATCCTGTCAATGATTAACAACATTTTCGAGGCAAGAATTCATGGAAATCCGAGGGCCCGGAAATATAGACAAGGCGCACAAGATCGAAACCACCAGGCGCACGTACAAAGCCGATGGCATGGGACAGATGAGTCCTATGAAAAGCGGCGATACGGCAGAGTTTACCGAGATATCGCAACTGTTGAGCAAGCTTTCTTCCGCACCGGAAATCAGAAATGATAGAGTTGAAGCAGTCCGGCAGGAAATTGAAAGAGGCGAGTATCTCACCGACGACAAACTCGACGCCGCTGCAAACCGTCTGTTTGATCTGCTCGACTAATATGTGCCAAGAGCTATCCAAAAAGGCCTCCCGATATGGGCGGCCTTTTTCATCTGAAATCAACTAGGATCCGGCAAAATGATTACGTACGAACAATTCAAAGAGCTTGAACTTCGCACCGCAAAGATAATCCGCGCAGAAGAGCACCCCAACGCCGACAGGCTCTACGTGCTAACGGTAGACCTAGGCGAAGAGCAACGCACAGTAGTCGCGGGCATCAAGCAGCACTACACGCCCGAAGAGCTGGAAGGCAAGATGATTATCCTGCTCAACAACCTCGAACCGACAACGATTCGCGGGGTCGAAAGCGCAGGAATGCTGCTGGCCGCGAGTACGCCGGAACGCGACATGGTTGTGGTGCTGACTACCGATAAGGACCTGCCTGTGGGCTGCCGAATATCGTAGGCAGGCAGTGCCTGCTGCCAAACAGAGAGAAACACTCATTTTAATACCCGCTCGCTGGCCTTACGCGTCAATCTCGATTAGTTCGTATTTCGCAGACCCCAGGCCGACCTCCTCGCCGTGTTCAATCTGGGACTGATATTGCAATTCGGGATACAGCTCCTGAAAAATATCTTTTCCGGCGGCCTTGTTAATTAAATCGATCGAAGCCTTATCGACAGCAACCGCATCGGTTCCGGCGACAATCCCCACGTCAGGCATCATGGCTTTTTGCTTTTTGCCAACGCAGTCGCATTCCTTGGTTATCTTGGTCAGGAAGTTAAATAGCACCGTCCTACCCTGCTTGCCCTCCAACGCACCGTATGCGTATTCGGCGATGCGCTCGCCCAGCTGGGCGCTGGTATGGCCCCAAGTATAGCGTACGGCTCCGGCTGGACAGACCGCCAGGCACTGACCGCAAAAGATGCATTTCTCGGAATCAATTACCGCCTTGCCGCCTTCCACGACAATAGCGCCCGCCGGACACCATTTCGCACAGGCTCCGCAGCCGATGCAGCGTTTTTCACGGATTTCGGGGAGGATGTCGGAGTGTTGGGCCAATTTTCCGGCGCGGGCCGCACAGCCCATCCCCAGATTTTTTATCGCTCCGCCGTAGCCCGCCGCAAGGTGACCGGTAAAATGCGTCAGCGCAATCAGCACATCGGCAGTGCAAATATCGGTGGCTATGCGGACTTTGTCGAAATGTTTGCCGTTCGGCACATCAACGACTACGTGATCCTGCCCGCGCAAACCGTCGGCAATTATCACCGGCACACCCACGCCCTCCATCGTAAAGCCGTGCTCGTAGGCAGTCAGCATGTGATCTACGCTGTCGGCGCGCTTGCCGGAGTACAGGGTGTTGGTGTCGGTGAGGAAGGGCTTGGCTTGCGCGTGCTTTATACAGTCAACAACTGCCCGCACCATTGGGGGCCGGATATAGCCGTCGCTGCCGTGCTCGCCAAAGTGCAGTTTTACAGCCACAAGCGCTTTGGGCTTTATCATCGCGGGAAATCCGGCGGCTTCGAAAAGTGCTTCAATCTTGGCGAGATAGGTATCCGGTGTTTCGCCGGATCGTACAGGCGCGAAGTAAACTTTGCTCATTTTTCTTATCCTTAAAATATATGATTATGCGAGCAAAAAAAATATACAAATACCGCTTCGGTCTCAAACGAACATAAAACTTGTTCGTATTAGTGAAGCAAGAGGTTACGGTATTGCTTCCGGCATTATAGCACCGGATGCAAACAGTTGCAAAAATCGCTTAATGTACTATAATTCGAACTCATACATTTATGGCTGGCAGACGAACCAGCATAAACAGGCACCAATTACGGAGGATGCTGAGATGAAACTCGCGAGGATACTTGCCGCCACTATGATATGCGTAATGGTTTTGGGTCTGCTTGGTGTTCAGGCCGAAACGACCAAAATCAAGGTCAACGCTATTCAGGGCGAAGGAGAATACGCAAAAATCACCAAAATCGACCTTGAAAAAAAATCGATTACCTTTGAAAACAACAAGAAAATAAGCAAAGAATACAAGTGGGCCGAACTCATGGATGTCAAGCTCGCTGAGGCGGCATTCTCGCCGGTGGATTTTTCGAAGCGCGCAGCTGCACCCAACAGTAAATATCGCATTATCTTCCGCAACGGCAATCACGTCATCGGCAATATCTTAAGCGGCAAAGTAATCGGTACAGATTTGTACCTTGAGGTCAACCTTGAAACAAGTAACACCCCGGCACTGTATCTGGCAGGAACTGTTGCTGCAGTGCAGAACCTCTCGCCAGAAGCATACCGTCTTATAGCTCTAAACGATTATGTAAACGAAGCTTTGCGTACGCCCTTCGGCAAAATTCTTTTTCATAAAGACCTATGCACTGCTAACCGACTCAAGGAAATATACGCAAATAAAGACACAAGGAAAGATTTTAACGAACATGCCAAGGTTATGCTTGAAGAAAAAACAGCAAAAATCCTGGAGCGCATAAATACACGAAAAAAACACGATTATTACTACAACATGAAGCACAAAAAGACCGACGCGAAAGAATATCGCGGCATGGTTGTAGACATCTTCACAAAAGAATCGGAACTCAAAGTTACCTTCAAGGACTCCCTCACAAAAACATCTATCACCAACAATCTGGACCAAATTTTGGGGCTTTCCTTCAAGAGCAATGCAATAGGCACGCCCAAAGGATTTGGAACAAGCCAGTACATAAAAATACTAACCCGCAAAGGCTCGATACTTACCGGCAAAATCGTCGGCTCGACAGACAACGCCTTCACCATCGAGACAGATATCGACACCAAAGATCCTCAGGGCACAACTACCCCGCTTCGCTTTGAAGTGCTCTTCAATACGATAGCCAATATCGAGTTCTACAACGGCAACTTCGAATATCTCTCAGACATCGCCGACGCGCTCATCACTACCCAGGAAGAATACGGAGATATCGAACCCGCCACTGGCCCATCGTCGAAGTACCAGTTCGGCATGCGCCGCGACCACAGCACTGAATGGGTGCGCAAATCGGATGATCTCCCGCCGATAAAGATTAACGGCAAGGTCTACAAAAAGGGCCTCGGCACTCACTCGTACAACAAACTCACGTTCAACATTGGCAGTCGCTTCAGCGCATTCAAGGCCATCGTCGGGTTCAACGACACCTTCGACGGTACGCCCAACACAATCGGCAATGTTGATATAAAGATTCTCTGTGATGGAACAGAAGTATTGTCCCTGCTTGACTTCAAGCCCGGCGACAAAAGAAGCAAAATCGATATACCCTTGACGGGCGTAAACGAACTCACGCTCATCATAGATTTTGGCAAGAATGGCAACCGGATGGACAGAATTTCCTGGGGCAATGCCATTTTGGTCAAGGGAGTAACGGCAAAGCCTACAAACAAGTGAAATAGCATAAATATCCATACATAATCACAAAAAACCCGCTGCGGATTTATCCGGGCGGGTTTTCTCTTAATAATCAGCAATCATAATACCGATATATCTATGAGGAAGTATTTGCTCGGACACACTATGTCGTATGATATTTTGGGGAACCCGTCATGCACAAAACATTTGCAACAGTGATCTTGATATTTGTAATTTCGTTTGTAATGGGATGCGCTTCGCAATCCACACAAAACGCGCCCGAAGATGGTGCGCTGCAACAAAATAAGCAACTTCCTTTTGACAAGCGCGTTGAAAGTGTAATACGCGAAAGTCTGGGTGCAGGCTGGAGCCTTGAGGCAATCGAGCAGACCGGCGAAATAGAAGGATGGCAGTGCGGCAGATGCTTCGGAGTCAAACTGACCTTGCGCGCACCAAACAAATACGATGGCGACGAAAATTACACCTTCTGGGTATTCCAGCCAGATTTCGGAGGCATGTCGGAGAACAACGAGGTTTTTTATTACAATCGTAATGAAGAA
>CAYSUZ010000002.1:0-16474 GCA_964434335.1 uncultured Planctomycetota bacterium
AAATCCACATATGAAAATTACCGGAGGAACAGCGCGAGGGCGCACCATCGAAGTCCCTCGCGGGCTGGATACGAGGCCCCCGTTGAGCCGAACCCGCGAGATGTTGTTCTCAATACTCGCCGAGGACATCTTGGATGCGGTTGTGCTCGATTTATTTTCCGGCTGCGGTAGCCTGGGCTTGGAGGCTTTGAGCCGCGGCGCGGCGCGCGTGGTATTTGTGGAAAAAAACTATCGCTCGCTGGAGACCCTGCGGAAAAACATTGAGACGCTGGGATTTGGCGACTGCGCTTTCGCGGCACGCTTGGATGCGCTGGGAGTTATCAACAAGCCCGCTGTCGAAGAACGCGCTCCATTTGATATAGTATTTCTCGATCCGCCGTATCCGATGCTCAAGGACGAGAAGGGCCTGAATCGTTTTTGTTTTTTCATGGAACGCCTTGCGCGCAGCCAACTGCTGACGCCTGATGCGACGGTTATTCTGAGACACGAAAACGATGTGATCGATCTGGAGGCGCTTGACGGCTGGGAAGTCGGGCGAGTGCGGGCCTTCCGCCACGCCCAGTGGACGTTCCTGAGAAAAGTATAATTGGGGATAGCACGCGGGAGCTAGAGTAGCGTCTCTACAATATTCTGAGGGCTGCCGATTTCGTCGATGCGCAGTCCGAAATTCTCGCCTATCTTGATTGCCCGACCCTTGCCAATCCTGTGGTTGTTGACCAGCAGACCCAGCGGCTCGTTGTTGCTTTTGCTGAATTCGATTACCGATCCCTCGGAAAGATTGATCGCGCTTTCAAAGGTTACCTCTTTTTCGGCCAGCACTACTATTACCGGCACAGGGAGCTTGAGGATGCGTTTTACGCTTTCCGAAACATGCTCCGCTTTTGGCACAGCGTCCTTTTTCTCTCCCGTCCTGGCAATTTCGAAATCCCCGATCGACCGGCAAATCTCCGCGTCGAACGCGAGAGCGAGAACGGTTTGTTCGTTTCCTATTGTCCCGATGCTTGATGCCAGCAGGCTGTTTTTGCCGATTTCAGCCAAAACTTTTTCGCTCTCTCCCGTGCTGTGTGATGGCGAAACCGTCACGCTTGCGGAACACGCAAGAGCTTCGCGCAGCGATGCGCCAAGCGCGGAAGCGGCGTTGTTGCCGAGTTCGCGGTAGGCATCGAGTTCGTCTTCGCTTAACTCCGGTGAGGCATCTTCTCCGGAAGGCTCTTCGCCCAGCATGAGGGCGCGCATAGTGCGCGCGTCGCTTGTCTTGGCGATCATGAATGCGGCTCCGGACAAGTCGCCAGAGATTTCGAACTTGGAGACAATCAGCGGAGCGGTAAGCCGTTCGGGCCACGCCTCGGCATCGCCCTGTGTGGCGGAGCCTTGCTCGAATGCCAGCTTCCCAGCGCAAAGCGTGTTCAAGCTCTCCAACATCAGCTTCAGCGCAGATTCCAGCGCGGATTCGGGTCCGACTGTTTTTGCTTGCGGTTGCATTGTGTTTTCTGTTTCGCTCATGATTCTGCCTCGGCTCCTTCATTATCTTTATCGGCACGAAAGCCGGTCGTATTTATTTTGTACCGTATCATCTTTTTGCGCAGACCGTCGCGGCTCAGTCCCAGAATGCGTGCGGTTTTGGATTTATTGCCGCCGCTTTTTTCCAACGCGTTGAGGATAAGCTTGTTTTCGATGTCTTCGACAACATCCTGAAGCCGGTATGGTTTTTCCGGTATCGAAATGACCGACGGGTGCGGGGCCTCCTGTATCTGGGAGGAAACGAACTCTCCGGTTATGATCGGCGAGCTGCCGCTAAGTACTACGAGGCGTCGGATTTCGTTTTCCAGCTCACGCACGTTACCCGGCCAGCCGTATTCCACCAATAGCGCCTCGGCTTCGGCGGACAACGTTTTGGCGGGTGTTTTGGTAGATTCGGCGTATTCCTGTAAAAAATGCCGGGCGAGCAGCGGGGTGTCTTCGCGTCGTTCGCGCAGTGGCGGCATTTCGACTTTGATTACGTTGAGGCGGTAGAACAGGTCTTCGCGGAATAGGCCCTTTTTAACGAGATCGACAAGCTTTTTGTTGGTTGCTGTGATTATACGCACATTTACTTTTAGCGTGTCCTTGCCGCCGACGCGCCGGATTTCGCCGTTTTCGAGCACACGCAACAGCTTGCTTTGCATGTCCATGCTCAGGTTGCCGATTTCATCGAGGAAGAGCGTGCCTTTGTCGGCGAGTTCGAACAGGCCCTTGCGGTCGGCGAATGCGCCGGTGAAGGCGCCTTTCGTGTGGCCGAAAAGCTCGGACTCGAACAGCGACTCCGTTATCGACGATGCGTTTTCGGAGATGAACGCGTTGTGCTTGCGCGGCCCGTTGAAGTGGATTGCGCGCGCGACGAGTTCTTTGCCTGTTCCGCTTTCGCCCAGGACCAATACGGGCACGTCGGAGTCGGTTGTGCGGTCGAGCAGCCGGAAAATCGCGCGCATGGCCTGGCTCTGGCCGATGATGTTTTCGTAGTTGTATTTTGTTTCGAGGAAGCGCCTGCTTTGTTCGAGCGACCGCCGAATCTCGGCGAGCTCCGAAGACTGGTGTTCGAGCTTGCGGGCGAGTTCTTTGTTGAGAAGCTCGACTTCCTGCTTGGCGGCGAGGAGCTTGTCCTGTTTTTTTACGTTGTCTTCGACCAGTTGCGCGTTTTCGGCAGCGATGGCGGCCTGGGCGCAAAGCGTTTCGAGCAGGTCGAGATCCTTTTGTTCGAAGTTGCCCTTCAGCGAGCGATTGTCTACGTAAACCGCACCGACAACGCTGTTCTTGGTTTTAAGTGGCGCGCACATAATTGAGCGGAGCTGAAAATCCTGCACGCTTGCGAAATCGGCGAAGCGCTCGTCTTCTTCGGCATTGTTGGTGATGATAGCCGCGCCCGAAGCGATGGTGCGTTCCAAGATCGAGCGGCTGATGGCGCGCGGCGTGCCGCCGGAAAGATCGGTTTGATCGATGCCGCGTGCTGCCTCGAAGCGCATCTTGCCTTTTTGATCTAGCAAAACCAGATAGCCGCGTTCGGCGTTGACGACCTCGATAACGGTGTCGATAATTTTGTCAAGCAGCCGTGAAAGATTGTGTTCGGAGTTGATCTCCAGATTGATTTCGAGCAGTTTCAGCAGGTCGTTGTATTCGTTCCATGCCTGCTCGACATATTCCGGCGAGAGTGCCTTTGCGTTGCGCTCAAGAATGGCGCGGACTTCCCGGAAGTCGGAGGCTTTCTGTGCCCTGCGATGCAGCAGGCGCGCCAGACGGAGTTCTTCTTCGAAATGTTCTTTCTTTTTTGCCAAAACGCAGTGTCTCGTAAGAGCGGATGGAAGTAACGAAAAGATAAATTACCACACGCCGTACTATATGGCAAGCGCTTAGGGGGTGCGGCGCAAATTGGCGGAATAGTTCTTGACGCAAACGACTTTCCCCCCATAATAGACCGGCACTTCAAGATTACATTCCGACTCGACCTTATTCTAACATTTGAGGCAGAATTTATGAACAAGTCTCATGGTGTATCATCTCCGATAGCCGGCGTAACCATAAGCGATGGCATCACCTTCGACGATGTCCTGATAGTGCCGCGTCAATCCGACATAGTTCCGCACGAGGTCTCGCCAACCACCAAGCTGAGTCGCAATATCGCGCTCAACATCCCGATAGTCTCGGCGGCAATGGATACGGTTACCGACTCCAAGCTGGCGATAGCGCTAGCGCAGGAGGGTGGGATGGGCATAATCCACCGCAATTTCTCGATCCAGCAGCAGGCCGATGAAGTGCGCAAGGTCAAGCGCTCCGAGGCGGGCGTCATTACCTCGCCGATAACGCTGACGCCTAACGCGACGATAGCGCAGGCCCGCAATTTGATGAACACCCACAATATTTCAGGCATGCCGGTTATGAACGGTGAAAAAGTCATCGGCATTCTCACTCGACGTGATCTGCGGTTTCACAAGGACGGCACAACCCGTGTTGATGACGTGATGACGACCAAACTTGTAACCGCCGCTGCGGGTACGACTATAGAGCAAGCCAAAGAACTGCTGCACCAAAACAAGGTCGAGAAACTTATACTCGTGGACGACGAGATGCACCTCAAAGGTCTCATCACGATCAAGGACATTAATAAAATCGCGCAGTATCCTGCAGCGTGTAAGGATTCGCTGGGACGTCTGCGCTGTGGCGCTGCGGTTGACACTCATGACTACGAACGCATCGAGGCATTGATCGAGGCGGGTGTGGATGTGGTGGTGGTTGACAAGGCCCACGGCCACTCGGCGCTGGTGATCGACACCGTAGCCGAAGTCAAAAAACGCTTCAACATAGAATGCATCGCAGGCAACGTGGTTACAGCCGATGCGACCAAGGCTCTTATCGATGCGGGTGTTGATGCCGTGAAGGTTGGTGTAGGGCCGTCGGCGATCTGCACGACTCGTGTGATTGCGGGAGTGGGCGTGCCGCAAGTTACCGCGATAATGAATGCGGTCTCCGTGGCCGAGGACGCCGGAGTGCCGGTAATCTCGGATGGCGGCATAAGATATTCCGGCGACATGGCCAAGGCCATCGCCGCAGGCGCGCATTGCGTCATGATCGGCACGTTGCTGGCGGGTACCGAAGAAAGCCCCGGCGAAGTGATCCTCTATCAAGGCCGCACGTTCAAGATGTGTCGCGGGATGGGGTCGCTGGGCGCGATGGTCGAGGGCAGCAAGTCGCGTTATTTCCAGGACAGCGTGGACATTAAGGAAAAACTCATACCCGAAGGCATCGAAGGCCGAACGCCTTTCAAGGGGCCGCTAGCGCGGTTCATATATCAGATGGTTGGCGGATTGCGTGCGACGATGGGCTACACCGGTGCGCGCAAGATAGAGGACCTGCGCCGCAACGTGGAATTCGTTCGCGTCAGCCCTGCAGGACTTGTCGAGAACCATCCACACGACATCATCGTTACAAAAGAAGCGCCGAATTACACCTTTGTGCAGGGCGGATCACATGAAGCATAGCGAGTGGGTGGCGGTGCTTGATTTTGGTTCGCAGTACGCGCAGCTTATCGCGCGGCGTGTCAGAGAACGCAATGTCTTCAGCGAAATTCTGCCTTGCGATATCAGCGCAGACGAGCTTAAAGCGCGTGCGCCGAAGGGGATTATCCTCAGTGGCGGCCCGGCAAGTGTATACGCCGAAGGCTCGCCGAAGTGCGATCCAAAAATTCTCGAGCTGGGCATCCCGATGCTGGGGTTGTGCTACGGCATGCAGATTGGCTGTACGTATCTGGGTTGCAAAGTCAGCCCCGCGCAGGCGCGCGAGTTTGGGCGGCGAGAAATCCGCGTGGTCGAGCCTGAGCCGCTGTTCGGCGGGCTGGGCGAGGAGATAACGGTCTGGATGAGCCATGGCGATCAGGTCCAGGATACCGCTCACGATCTAATAACTCTGGCCTCGACGCCGACCTGCCCGCACGCGGCGGTGCGCCACAAAAGCGTGCCGTTTTACGGGCTGCAATTCCATCCCGAAGTTACTCACACGCCGCAGGGCGTAAAAATCATAGACAACTTTCTGAAAAAAGTCTGCGGCTGCCGGGGTGAGTGGACTATGGCGTCCTTCGCCGAGCAGGCTATCGAACGGATCAAGACGCAGGTTGGTGCGGATAAGGTGATTTGCGGCCTTAGCGGTGGGGTGGACTCATCGGTTGTGGCTTGTCTGCTGCAAAAAGCGATTGGCGATCAGCTGGAATGCGTGTTCGTGGATAACGGTTTGCTGCGCAAGGGCGAATTCGAGCAGGTCGTGCGCGATTTCCGCGAAAACTATCACATGAGGCTCCACGCGATTGACGCCTCGCAGAAATTTCTCACCGCGCTCAAGGGCGTAACCGAGCCGGAACGCAAACGCAAAATTATTGGCGGACTTTTCATTGATGTCTTCAAAGAAGAGGCCGATAAAATTCAGGACGCGCATTTTCTTGCGCAGGGCACGATCTATCCCGACGTCATCGAGTCTTCCTCGCCGGTCGGCGGCCCCAGCGCCACGATCAAGAGCCACCACAACGTAGGCGGCCTGCCGGAGAAACTCGGTTTCAAACTTGTCGAGCCGATGCGCGAACTTTTCAAAGACGAAGTGCGCAGGCTCGGCGAAGAATTGGGCATGAAACGCGAACAGGTCTGGCGGCATCCTTTTCCCGGGCCGGGTTTGGCGATACGGTGTCTCGGCGAGGTGGCCGAGGAGAAACTTGCTATCTTGCGCGAGGCCGACGCGATACTTCTCGAAGAACTACACGCGGCGGACTGGTACGACAGGGTTGGCCAGGCTTTCGCGGTCATACTGCCCGTCAAGACGGTCGGCGTGATGGGTGACGAGCGTACATACGAGCACGTCATTGCGCTGCGCGTGGTCGAGACGACGGATTTCATGACCGCCGATTTCGCGCGCCTGCCCTACGATCTGCTTGGTAAGGTTGCCAGCCGGATAATCAACGAAGTGCGCGGTGCCAACCGCGTCGTTTACGACATCTCCACCAAGCCACCCTCCACCATCTGCTGGGAATAAGCAAGATTAGCTGATATTCCTGACATCGTGCTTGACATAGACAAGAGCGTGCGGACAATGATGGTGAATTATGCAGAAGATGGTTTTACTCATTTTTGAGGCGCAAACATGGAGCCCTACATACCCGAAACCCTGCCATTAGATATCGCATGGGTTGATCATATTCCATTAATAAGCAAGGCCAATACGGCGTTGGCGCGATATGACGGGCTTTTGGAGGGTATCGTTAATCCCGACATTTTGCTTTCTCCCCTAGCGCGGGAAGAGGCGGTTTTATCTTCGCGCATTGAGGGATCTCTGGCTACTATGCAGGAAGCCTTGCTGTTTGAAATTAATCCCGATGATCCCGTATTATATGAAAGACGGTCTGATTTTCAGGAAGTCTTAAATTACCGCAAAGCCCTATGTCATGCCACGAATAGGATAGGTACTCGTCCAATGTCTCTCCATTTGATACGCGAATTGCATGAAATTTTGCTTGGCGGCGTTAGAGGACACGATAAAGAACCGGGGGCTTTTAGGGACAATCAAAACCGCATAGGAAAGCCCGGTTCTAAGCCCGAGCAGGCTATTTTTTTGCCGCCTTCCCCAGAGCAAGTGATGCCGTCATTGGATAATTGGGCGACATATATTAACGATGACGACAAAGATGCGCTTGTGCAAATCGCCGTAATCAAAGCACAATTTGAGCTAATTCATCCCTTTCTCGACGGTAATGGTCGAGTCGGGCGCATGCTGGTTCCTTTGTTGCTGTATTACAAGGCGAAGATTGCGCGACCGGTTTTTTATATTAGTGCTTATTTGCAAAAAAATCGAGACGAATACTACGAACGCTTGAAGGCCATTTCTCGCGATCAAGATTGGAACGGATGGATAAGTTTCTTTTTGCAAGCAATAGTGGAGCAATCTCAAATTAACACTAATAAGGCAAAGGAAATCCAAGCATTGTACGAAAAACTGAAAGCGCGTAGTCGGAATATCCTAAGATCGGGGTATTCCATCGACGCTATTGATGCATTATTTACACGGCCTATTTTTACAACCCCAATATTCGCGTCCGTTTCTAACATACCAATTAAGAGCGCTCAAAATCTGATTAAGAAACTAATAGAAGCAAAAATTGTCGAAGTTATTCGAAAAGGACGTGGTCGCAGGGTAAGTATCATGGAATTTCCAGAATTATTGAAGATTACAGAATGACTGGGTTCTAATAGCAAGTTTATTGCTAATCGTTTGCGAAATAATAGCAATAAGCGAAAGAATGGATATTCTGATATCCACAAAGCGTCCCGGAAACACCCCAAAAGTGTTTTTTACCGTGTCTAATCCCAATAAACACAACCGGCTTCCGAAATGGAAGCCGGTTTTTTTGTTGGTTGTGGGTTGCCTGCCAGCTATTTTGCGGTAGGGGCGGAGTCTTTGTCTTTGATGTGTTTTTCGTAGTAGTCCAGCCACACCGGTGGGAACAGCGCGTAGGAGAGCACGTCTTCTTCGTTGCGGGCCTTGCCTTCGACCTCGGCTTTGAGCTTGTCCCACTCGTTGGGGAGCAGATCCGCCGGGCGGCAGGTAATCGGTTCTTCTTTTTTGAGAGCCAGTTTTTGTATTTCGGGATCCACCGGCGCCGCGGTTGCGCCGTATTTTCCGGCGAAGAGATTTTTGCTCTCGAAGGGGATAATTTTGTAGCGGCCCATTACGACGTTGATAACGGCCTGTGCCCCGACGATCTGCGAGGACGGAGTAACCAGCGGCACGTTGCCCATCTCGGCGCGCACATGCGGAACTTCGGCGAGCACTTCGTCGATTTTATCGGCGTGGCCC
This sequence comes from uncultured Planctomycetota bacterium, assembly GCA_964434335.1. GTDB lineage: Bacteria > Planctomycetota > B129-G9 > B129-G9 > B129-G9 > JAUWEX01. The sequence continues at coordinate 8,362 of CAYSUZ010000002.1, forward strand.
ATCTCCCGGAGTTGGTTCTCGAGATTAGAGAGCATGCCGCCGGGAATCTGGCTGGTAAAGATGCGCGTGTCGGCGTTGGTGAACTTGCTTAGAAAGGCGTTATATTTGGGCTTGATCTCGCGGAAGTGCTGCGCGATTGGTTCGAGTTTGTCTAGCGAGAGACCGGTATCGTAGGGGGTGTCCTGGAGCGCGACGACCATCGATTCGGTTGCGGGGTGGCTGGTGCCGAACGAAAGCGGGCTAATGGCTGTGTCAATACCAGCGGCCCCGGCCTCGACTGCTTTGAGCAGCGACATCGCGGCCACTCCGGTGGTTGCGTGGGAGTGGACGTGGATCGGAATTTTAACTGCCTCTTTGAGCGCCGAGACGAGTTCAAACGCACGTACTGGCAGCAACAGCGCGGCCATGTCTTTGATGCACAACGACTGGCAGCCCATTTCTTCGATCTGCTTTGCTTTTTTGACGAACAAGTTGAGCGTGTGAACTGGCGAGACGGTGTAGGAGATCGCGCCCTGTGCGTGTGCGTTGTTTTTCAGCACGCTTTTAATGGATGTTTCGAGATTTCGCGGGTCGTTGAGCGCGTCGAAGATGCGGAAAATCGCTATTCCATTTTCCGCCGCCTTGTTGACGAAACGCTCGACTACGTCGTCGGAGTAGTGACGATAGCCCAAAATGTTTTGGCCGCGCAGTAACATCTGGAGCGGGGTGTTGGGCAGGGCTTTTTTCAGCGCGCGCAGCCGCTCCCACGGGTCCTCGCCAAGGAATCGCAGGCACGTATCGAAAGTCGCGCCGCCCCAGGCCTCAACCGACCAGTAGCCTACACGGTCGATTTCTGCGCAGATGGGCAGCATATCGTCGGTGTGCATCCGCGTCGCCAGCAGCGACTGGTGCGCGTCGCGCAGAGCCAGTTCGGTGACGCGAATAGGTTTATTTTTCATTGCCTTGTTCATTGATCAAGCCCCTCAAAAAGATGGTCTAATTTTTGAGATTTTTACCATAAAAGCCCGCGATGTGCTATCGTTTTTTGATGTCGCAGGATCGGTACAACAACCAACACAGCAGCCCGAAGGGTAGCAGCGAGAGAATATCTACCGCGCCCGCCCAGCCGAGGAATTTGCTGAGGCCGCCGACAAAATTGGGCAGCAATTTTAGGCCACCCGTACCCGGCCCCATCAACAGCGAGATCGCCAGCGCGGCGGCGACCATGACCAACCCTTCACCGCCTATCATGCCCGAGCCGAACAGGATGCCGCCTTCTTTATCGCCGGTGATGCCTTTTTTGGCCAGCTTGCGATCGACAAAATATCGCAGCAGTCCGCCAGCGAAGATTGGCGCGGTTGTGCCCAGCGGGATGTAGAGTCCTACCGCCAGCGGCAGCGAATGCATCCCCAGAATTTCAAAGATTGCCGCTATCGCTGCTCCAATAATCAGAAACATCCACGGCAGATCCTGGTTGACGATGCCATCGATGATGGTGGTCACGGCGTTGGCCTGTGGCGCGGGGATGATGTCCGAGCCGATGGTATACGTGTTGTGCAGGATCAGCAGGGTTACGCCGATTAGGGCGGCGGAGGTAATAACGCCGATCATTTCGCCGACCTGTTGTTTCCACGGCGTAGCGCCCACGAGGAAGCCGGTTTTGAGGTCTTGCGATGTGTCGCCCGCGATGGCCAGCGCTATGCAGACCACAGCGCCGATGCTGATGGCGGCGATTTTTGCCTCCATGCCGGTTGCGCCCAGCGAGGTGACCAAAATTGTGGCGCCGATGAGCGTGGCGATGGTCATGCCGCTGACCGGGTTGCTCGACGAACCGACGATGCCGCAGATACGCGCCGAGACTGCGACGAAGACGAAGGCGGCGACGATGATGAAGATCGCGCCGATGATTTTGACCTCGATTATCGGCACGATTGCTATTAGCACGGCGATGATCATGACGCCCGCGACGATGAAGATGGGTTTGATGTCGCGGTCGGTGCGCTCGAAGGCTGCGCCGCCGCGACGACTGGCCAGAGCGCGTCCGGCGGTGATTTTGATCGTGCTGACGATGGTCGGCAGGGTGCGCAGCAACGTAATGATGCCGGCGAAGGCGACCGCGCCAACCCCGATATGTTTGAGATGCTTGCCGACATCCTCGGCTTTTTTCTCGGCGATTTTTTCCGTCTGTTCGGAGCCAGCCGCATCGTATTTTGCGTCGATGTATTCGCTGATGAGCGGGAAGAATACCAACGCGGCCAAGAGGCTGCCTGCGACCATCATTGCCGCGACCTTCCGGCCCAAAATGAAGCCCACGCCGAGATAGGCGGGATTGAGGCCGATGGCGAGCTTGGTGTTTTTGAGTGCGCCGATGGTAACGGCGACTTTTTCTTTCCACAGGCCGACGATCGACATCAGGAAGGTGTAGAGAGAGCCCAGCCCCAGGCCGATGAAAACGCGCGTGGCCTTTACGCCGCCGGAATCCGAACCGACGATCACTTCGGCGCAAGCGGTGCCTTCGGGGTAGGGCAATTTGCCGTGTTCTTCTTTGACGAGGAAGCGTCGCAGCGGGATCATGCACAGGATGCCCAATAGCCCGCCGAGTGCAGCGAAGACGAATATCTGTGCGGCGTCGGGGTCGTGGCCCCAGATGAAGAGCGCGGGCATTGTGAAGACAACGCCTGCCGCGAGCGATTCGCCAGCCGAGCCGACGGTCTGGCTCATATTGGATTCGAGCACGGTGGCGCGTTTGCTCAGGCCGAATTTGTGCATGGCCGAGAACACGCCCACCGACATGACGGCGACGGGTATCGAGGCGCTGACCGTTACGCCTGCGGCCAGACCGAGATAGGCGTTGGCCATGCCGAAGATGACGCCGAGTACGATGCCGGTGATGATGGCCTTGAGGCTAAACTCGGCGATGTTTTTTGCGGCGGGTACGTGAGGCTGGTAGTGCTCGCCGTCTGTGGCCTGATAGATGGTGGGGTCGGGTTTGCGTTCTTCTGGCATTTCGGCCTCTCTTTTTAGTCGGTGCGGGTGATTATCGCGTCGATCCGGGCTTTCCATTCTTCGGGCTGCTTAATGCGCCAGGCGGCGGAATCCGTGCCGTCCGGGGTCCAGAATTCCACGCACAGTAATTGCGCGCGGTGGGTTTTGTTGCGATGGGTGTTGGTAAGCGAGACGGCAGAGATGTTTGCGGCGGGTATCGATAGCTGAGTTATTGGCTGTGGGAGAAGGAACCACAGTTCGTTCTCGCCCAGCGCCAGTGCGCCGCAGCCCATTGGTTGATCGTCGTCGAGAGTGCTTTGCCCTTTGTAGGTGGCTCTGAGCGATGTGAGCAAAATCTCGCGGCCCTTGAATTTTGCGGCGATAACTTCGTTTAGTTTTTTGCGCAGGACGAGCAGCGGCAGCACGATAAGCGCGGCCATGATTACGAGCAGCCCTGCTCCGATTATCCAGATGCTTTGCGGAATCATTTTTCTTCCGTTACTAAAAGAATTACGGTTTGTCGATTGCCTCTTTGGTGGCTTGCGAGACAGGGATAAATTGTAACGGTATCTCTCTGTCGTCAAGTCGGCCTATGTATTTATATTGTTTCTCGAAGATCGACTCCAGTGCTTTTTTGGTCGAGTCTTTTGATCTCGGATCGTTTGCCATTTCGGCATGCTTCAGATTGACGAGCATTTCGTATTGGCGGTCGACCAGCAGCAGCATTGGTGTTTTCTCGCCTTCCGGCGACACGGTGCAACAGGTATACACATTTATCATTGTGCTTCCGCCAGTATTGGGTGGCAGGTCTATTATTACGGGCTGCTCGCCGGGCCGCTCGATACGCAGTTTTCTGTCATATTCTGCGAGAAATTCGTGCGCGTGTTTTCGCAGGAAAACAACTTTTATCTCGCCGGGTACTTGCATTTGACATTCGATCCAAGGAGGGTCTGGTTGTTCCCGTAACGCTCCCGGGAAAACGAACAAAAAACATAATGCGCCCGTTCCACACATCATTATGTACAACGACAAGCCCAGAACTGGCAAAATTAGCAGATATTTCCACTTCCATTTGCGCTTGTGTGGAAGCGGACAATTGGTGTTGTCATGTTGCTGTTGTTGTTCGTTCGTATCCATTTTGTCCTCCGTGTGTGGCGGTGCTAATCGTTGCTCGCCAGGTTCTCGGCGACTTGTTCGGGGTTACGCGCGCCGGGGATGACGACGCTGACGGCGTCGGGTTCGAGCGCGAATTTTATCGCGGCCTGTGCCAGGGTGTGCTCACCGGGAATTTCGAGTTTGGCTTTGAATTCAGCGGCGGTGCGAGCGAGTTCGATTTTGTCCTTTTCCTTTATCTTTGCGCGGATGTCGCCCTCGGGGAATTCCGACTCGGCGGTGTATTTGCCTGTGAGGAAACCGCCTGCCAATGGCTCGCGGGCTACGATAGCGCAGCCCTTTTCTTTTGCAGCCCTGAACAGTTCGTCCCAGCCCTCCGAGGCGATCAGATTGTACGGCAGTTGCAGCGCGTCGGGGTCTCCGACTTCGAGCGCGGCGAGGCCTTCTTCGGGCTTGTTGATGCTGACACCGTAGTAGCGTATCTGGCCGATTTCCTTGTGAGCGCTCATGTGTTCGAGCATGTCGCCGCGCTGGATCATGCGGATTGAGGGATTGTGCAGGAAGTAGCAGTCGATGTAGTCGGTCTGGAGCCGGGCGAGGCTTTTGTGCAACGCGAAGCCGGTGTATAGCGGCGAGAAGTTGCGCGCGGGTCGCGGGGCGTAGAAGTCTTGGCCGACTTTGGTGCAGATGAAAACCTTGTCGCGGACGTCCTTGAGGGCGCGGCCAAGGATTTCCTCGCTGTGGCCGTGGCCGAAGACGTCGGCGGTGTCGAAAAAAGTGCAGCCCATCTCGTAGGCTTTTTGGATCGCGGCGATCGAAACATCGTCATCGGCTGGGCCGTAACAGTTTTTGAATTCGTTGCCGCCGAGTGCGCGGCAGCCCATGCCGATTTCGCTTACGTCGATGCCTGTCTTGCCGAACTTGCGGATTTTCATAATTGCTCCTGTTGATTACGCGTGAATTGCCAATCCGTTCTAATATGAGTATACGAAAGCGACAAAACTGTGGCAAGGGCTAAACATTTTTTGAAGAATCGTCGATTCAGTAAGTCCAGAGAACTATAATATGGAGAAGGCCAAAATGCTGAAAACTTTTTCGGACACCACCCGTATCACGCTCAATCGCGTACTTGGTGAGGGCGGTATGGGTACTGTGTATGAGGCCGACATGCACGGCACGTATGGCTTCAAGAAGACGGTTGCGGTTAAGATACTGCTCGACAGATTCTCGCAGGATCCGTTGTTTATCCGCAAACTGGTCAACGAGGCCAAGCTCATGGCCAACCTCATCCACACTAATATCGCTCAGGTCTACAAGCTCGGCTCGATGCGCGGGCAATATTTCATAGCGATGGAATTTATCAACGGCATCACGCTGACCGAATTCATGGAAATGCACCAGGAAATGGATCTTCAGCCGCGCATGGATATTGCACTGTTTACCATAAGTCGCGTTTGCCGCGCACTGGATTATGCGCACAGGCGACTGGATGCCGATGGACGGGCGTTGAATATTGTCCATCGCGATATTTGCCCGAGCAACGTGATGGTGACGATTGAAGGAGGTGTGAAGCTGACCGATTTTGGCGTCTCCAAGAACGATATCTATCGTGATGAGGAAGAAGGCGAGATTGTTGTTGGCAAGATTTCATATATGTCGCCTGAACAAGCGAATTTCGAAAAGACCGATGCGCGTTCGGATGTGTATTCGCTGGGTATAGTTATGTATGAATTGCTCACCGGAGAAAACCCCTTTATAACCGATTTTGACCACCGCACGCCGCACATCACACAGATGGTGATGCGTAAAAATATCCGAGGCGCCTTCAAAAAGCCGCGCGAGGTCAACCCTGATATCCCCGAGGAAATCGAGCGGATTATCCTCAAGGCGATGGAGAAGGATTTGGATTTGCGCTATCAATCCGCCGCCGAGATGGATTTCGATATAGAGCGTTTTATGTATCTGCGACACTATCACATAACCATTATGACGGTATCGGCTTATCTTAGGAAGGTTTTCCCGGACTTGAGCCAGCGACTGCATTGTCCGATGACACCGTGGGATCAGTTTGATCTTGATAAGCCTTTTTCCGAGCATCCGGCAACACGGATGGTGAAGAAGGAAGTTGAATCTGGCGACATACCGAAATGAAGCATTTGCTTGACAGTGCCTCAAACGTGCGTATACTTGATTAAGCATACAGTGATGTAATTAGCAAATGTATCATTATGTGGTTTAGCCTAAAAGAGCATTATGAAATGACTATCTTATGCGATCCGAAAAATTCGAGGCCGAAAAAATGACAGCGTTATTGCGGGTTGGTCGCTCGTAATAGCGTTTTTCTTTTTGGCAGTTGTTCGAATTCGGAGGCAGAGGAAGGTCAAAAAAAGTTTTGGAGATTCGTGATGAGTCTATCAGCTCCTATCACGCATGATGTATTTATGCGAAGAGCAGACGCGGGCGGTTTGGTCACTGCTTGTGAAGACTATATCTTATTGCCGCAGTAGGGCGTAGCCCTGCCAGCGGTTTTTTTATGTAAAAAGTTGAGTACAGGAGCAAAAAATGCTTGGTTTATCCGTGAAAAGTGTATTGGTAATTGCCATCGCCGTTTTTTGTTGCTCGGCGGCAATTGCGACAGAAATTAGCTATTTTGGCTATGATGACTTCGGTGGCACATGGTGCGACGCGGAAAAAGCCCCGGGCAACTACGAAGATGATCAGCTGTGTTGGGCCGCAGCGGCGGGCAACATTCTTGTGTGGACAGGCTGGAGTACGCCAGTCAGCACCGATACCGACGAGGTCTTTGCCTACTTCCAGGATCACTGGACTGATGATGGCAGTGTGCCTGAATACGCATGGAACTGGTGGTTTGATGGCACGAATCCCAATCAGGGCGTCAGTGGCTGGTCGCAGGTTGATGTACCGGGTGGTGGTTTCTGGGATCCTCCCTATGACTTAGGCGATTACTATCGCAGAACATGGCGCGACGAAGACGCGATGGATGCGGTTTATGATGATCTGCACGATGGTTATGGCGTAACGCTCGGCATATATACTACCACCGGCGGCGGTCACGCGATTACCGCATGGGGCGTCAAATACGACGATGTGACCGGCGATGTCTTGGGTGTCTACGTTACAGACTCCGATGACGACAAAAATGACAGCACGCCCGAAGACGAACTGAAATACTATGCTATGTCGTTCGATCCCGGCGAAGGCAGCGACGGGCAATGGTTTTTCCAGGATTTTTACGGCACATCGGATGTTTGGTATGTCGGCGAGGTAATGTCGTTGGATCAGTCGCCTGTTTCGGTGCCCGAGCCTGCGACAGTCGCGCTGATGATCGCGGCCTGCTCCATGACTTTGGCTGTAGTGAGAAAACGCAACAAATAATTACAAATGTAAAAACACAAATCGGCCCGGAATTGATAAAAGATTCCGGGTCGTTTTTTTTGTTGGAGAAGTATTATGAAGGCGGCGATTATTAACCGGCACGGTGGTTCGGAAGTGCTGAGCGTCCAGGATGTCCCCGAACCAAGTCCCGGCCCGCATGATGTGGTGGTAGGGGTGCGGGCGGCGGCGCTGAATCATCTCGATGTTTGGGTGCGGCGAGGCAGACCCGGTATGCAAATAGAAATGCCTCACGTGCCCGGCTCCGATGTTGCTGGTGTGATTGTGGCGATTGGCGCGGAAGTTTGCGGAATGCAGATCGGCGACGAGGTGATCGTTAACCCGGGGCTGTTTTGCGGTGAATGCGAATTCTGTCTGCGCGGCGAGCAAAGCGAATGCGCAACTTTTGGTATTCTCGGAATGTCCGCTCCCGGAACTTTTGCGCAGAAAGTCGTTGTCCCGTCAAAAAATATTCATCCCAAGCCACGGCATCTCGACTTCGTCGCGGCGGCGGCACTGCCATTGTCGCACCAGACCGCCTGGCGGATGTTGATGAACCGCGCAGGACTGCGGTGTGGCGAGACGGTCCTGATTCACGGCATCGGCGGCGGGGTTGCGCTGGCTGCGTTGCAGATCGCAAACC
>CAYSUZ010000003.1:0-15321 GCA_964434335.1 uncultured Planctomycetota bacterium
GGTTGATACTGACCGCGTAGCCTGCGCCGGTATGGGCTTTGTGGCCGAAGCGTGTGAAGATTAACCCGTTGATCCCCAGCAGGTTTCCCTCGGTGTCGAAAAGCGGTCCGCCGGAGTTGCCCGGATTAATGGAGAGGTCGGTCATAACCGCATCGCCGTAGACGAGCGTGTTGTCGCGCGATCCGGCGATATAGCGGTTCTTGGCACTAACCACGCCGAAAGTAACGGTTGGCTGAGCATCGCCCGAGCCAAGCCCTAGCGGGTTGCCCACTGCGATTACGGGCTGGCCGATTTCGAGTTTGTCGCTATCACCTTGTACTGCGAAGGGTAGTCGAGTTTTGGGGTCCTTGAGAACAATCTTACACAATGCTGTGTCGCCGTAGGGGTCGAGGCTGATCTTGCGGGCGGTGTAGCTGCGTCCGTTGGATAGCATGACCGTGGTTGTGTCAGTCTTTTTGAAGATTGGGCCGACTACGTGGACGTTGGTGATAAAGTAGCCGTCTGCGCTGAGCAATACGCCCGATCCGCCGCCGACCTTGACGAACGTTGGTACGACCTTGTCGATAGTCTCTTGCAAGTTGCTCTGGATTTTGAGCGCCTTGCGGGTGTCGCTGCTGGTGCGCGCCTGTGAATCGGCTGGTACGAACAGTGCCGAGAGGATCAGGGCTATCGCCAGCAGTCCTATTATTTTTGTAATTGTTTTTGCCATGATTTAGGCCTTCCGTAATATATTTTTATTTTGTTGTTCTATCCAGTAATGCGCGCCACTTATTGTCCTGCCGGGCGTGATTTGAGGGTCGCTTGCAGGGTTAATACCTTGCCGTTGCGCTTGACCTTGAAAGTAACCTTGTCGCCAACTTTTTTCTGCTGGATGATTACGACGAGATCGCGCGGCGTGCGAACGGGCTTGCCTTCGAATGCAACAATCAGGTCGCCTGACTGGAGGCCTGCTTCCTGTGCGGCAGAGCCAGCGATTACTTCGCTGATGAGTATGCCGTCGTTCTTGTTGTAACTCATTTCGAACTTAACACCCAAGAAGGGAGTTTTGGGCGCGGCGATGAATTTGCCCGCCTTGAGGTCGCTCAACATGTCGAGTATTTTCTCGATGGTAGAGGCGAAGCCGATGCCTGAAGATTGGCCGACCGGGTTGAAGTCCGAACGTACGAAGCCAACCAAGCCAATCATGTTGCCTTCGATGTCGATGACCGGCGCGCCGGAGTTGCCGTAGTTGATTTTGGCGTCGATTTGCAGTGCGGCGACTCTGGGATTGAGGCGCTTGACGGCGCTGATGATTCCAAAAGTCTGCGAATGCATCAAAAGGTTTTCGGTGCGGCTGACAACCAGTACGAACTTGCCTATCCGGGCCTTTTCTTTGGGTTGCTTGAGTTTCATATAGGCACGGCGTTTTACGTCGCCCTTGATCTTGAGCATTGCGACATCCATCATTTCGCTACGACCCAGAAGATCTGCTTCGAAGCGCTCGCCATCACTAAACGTGACGAAAATTTTCTCGATTTTGCCTTGCACATTATAGTTGCTGGTCAAAACATAACCGTCTTTGGCGTCGACCAGCACGCCGCTGCAGGCGCCGTAAGGCCGCGCGAAGTATCCCGGCGCTGCCTTTTGCCCGGCGTGGGTTGGCCTGAAAGAGGCGTCCTGTTTGGGGATTTCCTTGTAGATCACTTCTTCGCTTTTGACGCGGATTACCCGTATCTGCACGACAGATTTTGCTGCTTCTTTGCCGGCTTTTATAATGGCACCTTCGAGTGCTTCGGTGTCGGTCTTGGCCAAGGCCGGTGCGACCTGGGCGAACATGATCGCCAGCACGATAAAGGCCATAGTGATGATTTTTTTTGAATTCATATCTAGTCCTCGTATTTGTAGCGGCGTACGCTTAGTTTTCTGCGTGCTCGCCGACCGTGATCTTGAAGTTCTTTTTCCAGCCATCTTTTGTTTCGACGCGAATTGTAATAACCTGTCCCGTTTCGATTTTTTTGAGAATCTCGTTGAATTGCGCGATGTTCTTGATCGCTTTGCCATCAATCGAAATGATATAGATGTCAGGTTTTAATCCCGCCTTGGCTGCGGGCGAGTTGGGCTGGATGCTGGCGATTACGACCCTGCCGCGTTTCTCCCCGACTTTCAGACCAATCCAGGGGCGGAAGGATACGATTTCCTTGCCCGCGATACCTTTGCCATACGTTACTGTAAGCAGTACTGTTTTTTTGCCGCGCTTAACAAAAATGTTGGTTGTGGTACCGCCCGGAGTGCGTCCGAGCAGCATGGAAATGTCGTCGCGCTTTGTGACAAATACGCCGTCGATCTCGACTATTGTGTCGCCTTTTTTCATGCCCGCCTTTTGTGCGGGGCCGTTGGCGTCGACTTTGTTGATTTTTGTGTCGTTGAAGGTTGCGCCGAAGTAGCCCGAAACGATTGCTTTGTCTTGTTTCATCTCTGCGAGATTGAGTTTGATCTGGTCGATGGGGACTGCGGTGCCCTGGAAACGGCTCAGTGCATAGTGCTTGCACGCCACACCAATAACCTCGCCTTTAAGGTTGATCATCGGGCCGCCAGTGGTGCCGGGATTGACTGCGGCGCTGGATTCGATGAGATTGCCCTTGTATTCGGTTACTCCTTTGAGTCGGAATAGACCCGAGATTGTGCCCATGCTGCTGGCAGGTTGGTTGTCGTTGTTAATGCTGGCGTAGGAGTTGCCGATCGTGGCGACGAACTGGCCGGGCTTGAGGTCTTTAGATGTGCCGAGTTTGAGCGGCGTGAATTTCTCTTTGCCATCAAGTTTGACTTTGATAAGTGCGACTTCATTCAAACTGTCCATCCCCAGGACTTCCGCATTGCGGCTCTCGCCGTTGGCAAATAAAATATGGAGTTTTATGGCTTTGAGGTTCGGCTTGGGCTGTGCCCCTGTCGAGCGGAACATGGCGTTGCTCTGGCCACCGGTGACGACTTCGTTAGTTGTCAGCAGCAGGCCATCTTTGCTAATAAAAAAACCGGCCCAGGTGACCTTGCCGCGCACAACCGCCACCACAGCCGGACTAGTTTCTTTGTTTAGCCGGACGAAATCTTTTTGAAGCGTGCTTAGGCCGGCTCCGGCTCCCCGGGCGTCTGCCGTTTTGATGTTAGTGCCGATTACCGCTGTCAGCATCAGCGCCAGCATCATTACGGCGAAAAATCGAATGCGGATGCCCTTCATGGCATCTCCTTTCTGAATAGGTGGAATGTTGAACCTGCAAGATCTATATTTCGCAAGGCTTGCATAGACTAATTTCCCGGATTCTCGAAATAGTCGATGAACCAATTATATTATACTTTGATTGGTCAATGTTGTTTGCTGTTAGGCGGGAATAAAAAAATGGGCAGGGTCGGATTTGAACCGACGACACCAGGATTTTCAGTCCTGTGCTCTACCAACTGAGCTACCTGCCCTTGTTCGTTCAGATTTAAGATTAATTAACAGGCTGGAATTATAATGATCAAACGGCCTGTGTCAACTCGATTTCGAGATTTCATTTTTGTTGCCGCCGCGCGCCCGCTCGATATCGGCCATTATCGCGTGTTTTAATTTGCCCGGTCCGCTAAATTTTATCTCGTCGCGCAGTCGTTCCAAAAACACCAGTTCGATGCGAGTGCCGTAGATATCGCCTTCGAAATCCAGTAAATGCGCCTCGATCCAGCAACGTTTGCCAGTGCTTGCTTCGTCGAAAGTGGGGCGCGTGCCGACATTGGTTACGCTGGGCCAGCGCTGGCCGGTGCGGCTGCCGTTTAGGACTATTGCCTCGGTGTGGTATACGCCCGGCGGCGGGCTGATCTCGTGGTGAAGGTTGAGGTTGGCGGTCGGAAAGCCCAGCCGCCTTCCGCGCGCGTCGCCTCGGATTACTGTGCCGGTTACCGAGTAGGCTCGGCCCAGCAGTGTCTCGGCTTGTTTGAGATCGCCCGATAGAATCGCGGCCCGGATTTTTGTGCTGCTGATTTTTTCCCCGGCCAGGGTGTAAGGCGCAACCTCGCGGACTTCGAAAAGCGGCGCTCTTTTTTTATCTGTCATCTCGCGCAGCATTTTTGCGTTGCCGAGGCGGTCACGTCCGAAGTGGCAGTCGAACCCCAGCACGATGCGCCTGCATCCGAGCCTTTCATATATTATCTTGCGGGCGAAGTCGTCTGCGGACATCTCGGATTTGCTGCGGTGAAACCGCAATAACACGCAGCAATCCACTCCGGCCTGCTCGAAGAGCAGCAGGCGGTGCTCCAGCGATGTGATGCAGCCCAGCCAATTCTTATGATCGGCCAGTACCGAGCGAGGGTGTCGATCAAAGGTGATAACGGCAGATTCGCCGCCGATTTCTGTCGCCCACTCGACTGCAGCGCCAATTACGGCCTTGTGGCCGCGATGCACGCCATCGAAAGTTCCCAGTGTTACAACCGGATCGCGCAGGCACTCTTCGGCAGCTTTGTCTATGGATATGAGTCGTATCTGCTTATGACTCATACTCGGCTTCCAATTTTTTTATATCTGCTGACAGGCGGATTTTTGCGGCGGGGCCAAGTTTGCTTATAAAGACGACTCCGTTTAGGTGGTCTATTTCGTGTTGTAAGATTCGGGCGATGAAATCGTGTGCCTCAATGGAATACGCTTTGCCATCGAGGTCGATGTAGCGTGCCTTAACTGCGACGGCGCGGGCGACCTTGCCGTAGAGGGTCGGAAAGCTCAGACAGCCCTCCTCTTCGACTATGCGACCGTTGCTGGCCGTTATTTCGGGGTTGATGATGATGAGAGCGTCTTCTTTTTTGCCTGTGGGGTTTATGACCGCCATGTGCAGAGCTTGGCCGACCTGATTGGCCGAAAGGCCGACGCCTTTGTTTTCGTACATCGTTTCGAGCATTTCCGCAGCCAGTTGCCGGATTGAGTCGGTGATCGTCTCGATTTTCTCGGTCGGTCTGAGCAGTATCGGGTCAGGATACTTAACAATGCGCATTGTGACCTCCTAGTGTAAATTTTACAAGGTGTGTCAAAACATTTATTCTACCAGAGTTTACCGTTATTTTGAAGTCCATTTTTTATTTGACGGATTGCTGTGTTGCGGATAGAATCCCCGTTTCCGTTATTAGTATTCCACGTGATTAGTACCTAACTTGCCAACGGCGTGCCTATGGATATTGAAAAGATGTATGATACGGGCTTCCAGGCCTATGAAAGGGGAAATTACGAGTACGCAATAGAGATGTTCAAACGCATTGTTGCGATTGAGCCTGAGCACGTTAAGGCTCGCAAGGCCTTGCGGGCGACCGAAAAGAAATGTATCGGAAACGCCAAACCCGGATTCGGCAGTAGCATAAAGGCTGTTGGCGTGCAGATTAAAGCCGGAATCAAGCTTGTTGGGAAGAAGTATAAGGAAGCGATGGAAATGTGCGAGGACTTCTTGGTGGGAGATCCCCGCAACAAATCGGTGCTGATGTTGTTGGCGAGCGCGGCGGTCAAGGGTGGTTTTCCCGAGACAGCTATTTTGACGCTGGAAGATTTATCGACCAACAGCCCCAAGGATAAAAAAATACTGCGCCAGCTTGCCAAAGCGTATGAACAGAAGGATGATTACGAAAATGCAATAGGCACATGGCGTCGGCTTCAGAAGATAGACCCCAGCGACAATGAGGCTAAAGACACGATTAGTTCGTTGGGTGCGAGACAGTCGCTGACGAATACCTGGGACAAAAAAGATGCGACTGCCGAAGATTTTTCCGAGAAGCTGAAAAGCTCCAAGGATGCCGAGCGGGCTAAGATGCGTGACCGAATCATTCGCACTGAAGACGAGCGCGATGAGGCGATAGACTTAGCCAAAGAGGATCTGGAAAAGAATCCCAGAGACTTGGTTTCGATTATGCGAATCGGCGATCTTCTGCGGGGCAAAAAGGATATCAAGGGCGCCAGAGAGTATTACAAAAAAGCGCTCGAAGTAGATCCGAATTACTTCGATGCGCGCATAAAACTTGGCGATATTGAGATTTCACAAAGGACGCGGCTGGTCGAGCGAGTCAAGACTTCGCTGATGACCAAACCCGAAGATCTCGAATTGCGCAAGCAATATTCCGAAGCCCGCAAGTCGCAGTTGGTGTTTGAAATTAAGGAATTTGAGAGCCGTTCCAAGCAGCACCCGACGGATATGAGCCTGAGGTTTCGCTTGGGCGAGTTGTACTTCGACGGAGGCCTGCTCGACAAGGCTATCGGGGCGTTTCAGAAGTCACGCAAAGACCCGAAGTTCAAAAATCAGTCGCTTGGAGCGCTGGGACGTTGTTTCATCAAGCGCAAGGAATTCACCGCAGCGGTCGCGCCTCTGACCGAGGTGGTGGATGTTATGACGATAATGAATGACGGCAAAAAGGAAGTTTTGTATTGCAGGGGCCAGGCCTACGAAGGTATGGGGGACTGGGAAAAAGCACGAGCGGATTACATGGCGATCTACCTTGAAGATATTGAGTACAAGGACGTCGCCGAGAAAATAAAAACATTGGATCAGAATTAAACAAAGTAACTTTTTTGATAGGTAACAATGGCGCATTCACCATCAGCAATCAAAAGAATCAGGACTAACGAGCGACGTAACTTCGTGAACAAATCTCGCATGAGCGCGACCAGAACGCAGATCAAGGCGTTTTTGAGCGCGGCCGAAGCGGGCGTACGCGAAGAGGCCGAAAAACAGCACCGACTGGCGGTTTCCGCTGTCGACAAAGCCGTCAAGGCAGGGCTGTATCACGCTAACAAGGCCGGTCGCATGAAATCCAAGCTCGCTGCACGTCTGGCGACCGTAGGCAAGTAGTTTTGCTGCGGGCCCGGGCGCGGCTGCGACGGGGAAGCACAACCAGAACATGCTCGTACTCGGTATAGATACTTCGTGTGATGATACATCGTGCGCGGTGGTTCGGGACGGACGCGAGATTCTCTCCAGCGTAGTTTCCTCACAGGTAGATATCCACAGGAAATTTGGCGGGGTCGTGCCTGAACTGGCGTGTCGCTGTCATATTCAGAATATTCTGCCCGTGATCGATGTTGCGCTTGCAGAGGCTGGTGTTGAACTTACCCAGATCGACACCATTGCCGTGACCAATCGACCGGGGCTGATCGGCGCACTTCTTGTCGGGCTGACTGCTGCCAAGACTCTCTGCGCTGTTACCGGCATACCGCTGGTAGCACTCGACCATGTTGCCTGCCACCTGTACTCGACCCATATGACCCATCCCGGCATCGCAATGCCTTGTGTTGGGCTGGTGGTCAGCGGCGGGCACACGCATCTTTATCTCTGCCGCGATCATTTCCGCCGCGAACTGCTCGGCGGTACGCAGGACGATGCTGCGGGCGAGGCTTACGACAAGGTCGCCTGTATCCTGGAGCTTGGCTATCCCGGCGGCAAACCCATCGACGATCTCGCGCGACAGGGCAATCCTAAAGCGATACATTTCAAACGGGCATTTCTCAACCGCGAAGAGCTGGACTTCAGTTTCAGCGGCATCAAGACCGGCGTACTCTATCACGTCCGCGGCCAAAATGTGGGCAGTAGTCGCCGCACACCCAAGCGCCCAATTCGCACTCCCAAACCCAAACCGACGACCAGCACTGCTGATGTTGCTGCGTCTTTTCAGGCGGCGGTGGTTGATATTCTGGTGGGCAAAACCTTGCAGGCTGTGCGTCACAGCAAGGCTGGATCGGTTGTAGTTGCGGGCGGAGTCGCGGCGAATTCGCGGCTGCGAGAGGTTATGTGCGAGCGGTGTTCTGCTGAGGGCGTGGAGGCGTTTTTTCCTGAGTTGCGGCTATGTACCGACAATGCCGCAATGGTTGCGGGGCTTGGCTATCACTACGCGCTTTGTGGCAAGATTGCTTCGCTGAGTGTAGACGCTGCCGCGCGAATTTCCTGAACACCACAGACCTTGAAACTATCATCCCTGTGCATCCTATGAAAATCCTAGCAATCGTAGATTTCGCCTATCTTTCCGGTGAGCGCCTTTCGGCATAAATAGTTTGGGTGGGGTAGGCCAGTGTGGTTTTGGGGTTGTCAGCGAAACCCTTGAGTATGCCTTCGCAAATCTTGCTGGTGGTTTCGCGACGCATTCGCACCGGTGTCAGATAGCGCAGAGTTAGTGCGACGCCGTGAGCTTCGATGTTCGTGTACATGATCGGGCTGAAGTGCTGGTAGCTGATAGCGTATTCGCGCTGCATCCGGCCAATCTACCGTCGCACCTCGTCTTCGATTTTTTCCGCTTCCTCTTGTGCCTGTCGCAAAATAATTTCTTTGGCCGCGTGCATATCCGATTCGAAAGTAACTACCGTTTTTAGTTCGTTCCAGATAAAGGGGAATCCCTTGGTGTAGTTTGCGACTTTGCCGCGCAAAACGGCGCTGTTGGGCATGTGAACAATGCGGCCCGTACTCTGGTCGGCCTCGACCCAGTTGCCTACTTCGAGCATATGGGTCTGGAAAAGGCGTATGTCGATTACGTCGCCGATAGTTCCGTTGATTTCGATGCGATCGCCGATGTCGTAGGGTTTTTTGAGTACGATCAGCATCCAGCCGACCATGCTCAGGATAACTTCCTGCAACGATAGCGCGATGCCGGCGGCGATAAGGCCGAAAAATGCGCCGAGACCTTCGAGACTGCTGGCCCAGGTGATTACCAGTGCGATGATAAAGATCAGCGAACTGGCTACCATAATTGCGCGCCGGGCTTTGTGCTTGGCCGTGAGATTAATGGGCGCGCGATGTATCGAGTTTCGCAGAATATGTGCTGTGCCGAAGATCAGCAGCATCGACAAAAACGTCCATATGATATTTTTGCCTATATCCTTGGATTGCAGGATATCTATGCGTACACCTGCCCCGGCAACAACTATCATCGCGCCCAATATGGCCAGCAGCGGCGAGGCCCAGAGCAGGGCTATGCGAAATTTTCTGGTGCGGAGACTTTCCGGCAGGTTAGATTTGCGCTTTAGCATTACTGCGTATGCTATGGCGCTTGTTACCCCCAAAGCGAATGCGCCCAAACCAATCCACAGGGTCGCGGGCGATATCCATTTTAACAGATCGTGATAAAACGCAATTGTCGCGCTTCCGATCATGGTTGCTTCTCCTATCGGGCGATTGTTGATGCTCAAGGCTCCGTCGCATAAGCAACAAAGCGGATATCTACATTATTATCATAATCTTGCACCATGCAAAGTCAACAAGTCTTATTTGATGGAAATGATATGGTGTACGGGCTGTGCTGGCAGTTTGTGTGATATTCGTTATTTTTCTACAAAATCCTTGCCCGTATCGCGCGGGAAGGTAGAATATATCAAGGCTCCGATGATTCCGGGGATTGTTATGTTTTTTACAGGAGAGACAAATGACCAGGAAACAACTAACGCTGGCAATCGTATGCTTGTTGATGCTAGGCGCAGGTACGGTTCGAGCTGCAGCCGCAGTTAAAGACTTTGCTTCTTACGTGCCCAAAGACACGATGATGTATTTTGAGATCGACAACGACCCCGTCAAAGTAACAGCCATGCGTAAGTCAGTGGCCAATAAATTGAACAAAGATCCTCGCTACATCAAAATGCTCGAAGAAACATTGGAGCAGTACGACATCATATTATCTGCGACGGGCTGCTCGCTCAAAGAGATCGGCATCTCGGCCAAAGACATCATCAACATTGAGGAGGGCGGAGTCGCGCTGGCTTTTGGAATGGCGACAAAAACAATGCCCAGCGGTGCGCAAAGTCCGTGCCCGGTGCCGCAGGCGACAGTCCTGTTTGACCTCACTACGCCCGGTTCCCGCGCGATGTGGAAAAAAGCTAATGCGCTTGTGGATGGCTTTGTCAAAAAAGGCATGCTTGTTCCGAGCGTGCAGGCCATCGAAGGCCAAAAAGCCAAGGTTCTGACACTCAAAGAGACGCACACTGAAGAAATGATCAAACTTACTCTGCTCGCCAAGGGCAAAGTGGGTATAATTGCATTGACGCCGGAAGTGATGAAGACCGTGCTTACCTGCATGCAAAATGGTGGCAAGGACAGCCTTGCAAAAGCAGAGAACTATACCAAGACCATCGGCAAGCTTTCTTGCAGGCGTATGTCGACCGTCTTTTTCAATATGGAACAATTCACCAACATGATAGTTTCGCTGGCTGGGGCACATTTGCCCGAACAAGCTCACCAGACAATATTCAATGTTTTGAAGATTGACAACATGCGCAGTATCGGAATCGGCTCCTGGGCTGATTTGAGCGGTTCGTATGTTGATGCGTTCATGTACTGCCCGGGGATGCAAAGTCCGCTTTTGCAGCCCTTCACCACTACGACCGATAAGTTTAAACTTGTCGAGGGTGTCAGTAAATATGCCACGGGCTTTGTTGCGATGAGCATAAATCCCGCTGCCACTTACAAGATGCTGCAAAAGACACTATTGCAGAGTGTCGGCCAGGAGATGTACGACGCGCTCATGTCTCAACTCGCTGAAAAGGAAAAGCAGATCGGCTTTTGCATCGAAAAAGATTTTATAGCCGGGCTGGGCAACGAAGTGCTCTTGAGCATGCCTTCGCTTTCTAACGATGTGCTTTTGCCAGCGTTTGTGATGGCGGTCGAAGTCAAAGACCGCGCGAAAATAGAGAAAGTCCTCAATATCGGCATAGCCGGAGCCAACGCGCTGCTCAAAAAATACAACACGACTGACATGGATTTGGATATCAAATTCACCAAGAAAATAATCGGCAAAGACACCATCTACTACAACGTCATTGGCGGTGCATACTGTTTCAAGGGCAAATATCTAATCATGGGCAGCAGTGCCGACAGGATTGAGCAGTTTATCGACAGCATGAACGGCGATAATGCTCAACTTACCGACAAACCAGAATACAAAAAAGCCATACGCGTTCTCGGCGGCAAAAACAACATGTTTGGCTACATGAACATGGAGCACTTCTACCGCCTGATGAGCCTGATATCTTATGTTACGGATGCTGTGGGGCACGAGACGGAAGAAGCGATGCCCGAAGGTGACTGGGACGAAGAGGGCACTGAGGATTGGGGAGGCGAGTGGGAAGAGGACGAGGCACCGGCCCCGAAGCCCGATGAACCCAAAGCACCCGAAGCACCCGAAGCACCCGAAGCACCCGAAGCACCTAAGAAAGAGGACTCCAAAGACAAACTCGTAGACCCTGCGCTAGAAGGCAAGGGAGACGATTGCAAAGACAAACCCAAGAAAGCCTCGCGGGAAGATATCGCAAAAGCCGCAGCAAAGATCAACAGTCTTAGCCGTGCAATGATGGGGATCTCTGCTGAATATATGAAGAGCTGCTTCTTCGCGTTAAAACCCGGAAAAAACGGCCTGCGTTTGAAGATGTATATGCCATAACCTGCGCGTTTTTTGCAGGGGCAATGCCGCGCGATTTTTTGACTATCATAACGGGGCGTATTCTTTAGCGAGGATGCGTCCCCGTGTTTCGGAAATATATCCAGGAGAATACTGATGAACAGAACACGCATAATTATCTGCGCATTCGCGATGGTGCTGGCTCTGGGCTTTGGCGCGTATGCGGCGGAATTCAGCGACTATCTGCCCGCCGATTCATTGCTCTACATTTCGCATGATCTGACCGGCAAGACCCTCAGCGACTACGAGCAGTCGCAGCTGTTCAAAATGCTCGAAGACCCCGAATTCAAGAAACTTTTCGAGAACAACTCTCACAAACAGTTTGAAGAGATGGGCCTGAGTAAAGAAGAAATGCGCCAATTGATGCGCGGGCGCATTGCCTTCGCAATTACTGAGTATGAGGCACCCACAAAAGAGTCTGGCGATCCTATCCCGCACCTCGCATTATTTGTAGACAACTCCAATCCCAAAACCAAGCTGCTGATGTTCAAACTCAAAGCGCTTGCATTAAAAAAAGCCCGCGAAAATAACACACCGATTAAAACCGTGGTGTTCCAGGGAGTCAGTATCACGCTGCTCAACTTCCCTTCTTTTGACATTAAAAATTGCGCAATGTTTTCGCATAAAAACACCGTTGTTGTAGCCAGCAGCATGAAGGCTGCCAAAGGTATTATTCAGGCCATGAACAAGGGCACCGCAAAACCACTTACCACCAAACCCAACTTTGTCGCTGCCAAAAAGAAGGCCGCCAACAAATCCATTATGTGGGGATATTTCGCGCTTGACGCTTTCAAGAAAATTGTGCCTATTGACAAGATAATAGAAGATGACCCACAGGATGAAATGCTTGCTGGATTGTTTGGTAACAAGGATATTCACACAGTGGCGTTTTCTGTTATTAGCAACTCTGATCAACTAGCCATCAACATCCACCTGCTGGGCGTGAAACCCACCGCGTTGCTTATGAATACCGCATCGTCAAATGCAACCAAGATGCAATGTCTCAAGGCGCTTTCCAAGGATTTTGCCGGCCATTTTGTACTAATCTCTGTCGATGTCGATAAGTTGTGGCAGGAACTTCAAAAATATGACGGTTCCAAGAGTGAGCTGAATATGGTTGAAAATATCAAGGAGATTGAAAAAGCGGGCAAGTTTAGTTTCAAGAAGGATATCATCCCCAACCTTACCGGAGATGCGCTGATTATATTGTCTAAGAAACATGTTGAGCTTGAAGCGATGGTTCTGGGAATAAAAAACAAGTCCAAACTAGAACAGATATTATTGCCGACTATTAAGCAAAATGGAGAATATAAAAAATACAAATATAAAGGTGTAACAATACACACAACCGCTGGCGAGGCAACATATGCCTTTACCAACGATGTTATGGTTATGGCTGAATCTAAAAAGCAAGTCAAGAGTATCATTGACAGCCTCGTATCCAAGAAGCCTTCGCTGGCGACCACCGCTGAATTCAAAAAAGCCAACGCGCTCATTTGTGCCAGAGCCTCAATCCTGATGCGCCTGTCTATGAGCGTGCTCTTGGAAATGATCGGCGATATATTCTTTGATGATGATTGTGAAGATATGGATGAGGATGAAGATTATGAGGAATGGGACGAAGAAGACGAAGACAATCTTCTCGTTGCTAAGCCGGCAATAGACAAGCCCATAGTCACCAAGCCGTCTCTTCAACCAAAGATCGAACAGCTCGAAAATGCGATCAGGGAGTTAACCAAATTGCGCGAAAGAATTAACGCGGCTGGCGGTGATACTGCTGGAATTGACATGAAAATCGCCTTATTCAAACAGGAACTTGCTAAGATAAAGAGCCAGGGAAGTACAGACACGCCGAAGATTCCCAGCATCGAGAAAAAAGATAATGACAAGGGCAAGGCCTCTAGTCCCAAGGATGTAAAGGCCATAATCAAAAAGTACTTCAAGAACATCTACGCCGCGATAGTTCCCGAAAAGGACTGTCTCACCATTAAGATA
Source organism: uncultured Planctomycetota bacterium (assembly GCA_964434335.1). GTDB lineage: Bacteria > Planctomycetota > B129-G9 > B129-G9 > B129-G9 > JAUWEX01. The sequence continues at coordinate 13,402 of CAYSUZ010000003.1, forward strand.
ATTTTGCGTTAACCACCATCCGATACCAAAAGCCCCGCTGTCCGCGGGGCTTTTTTTATTGCCCGCAATGGGTTCCCAACGAGTCTGCGCCACAGAAGGTATGGAGATGTGTGAAGGCAAAGGTTTTTTGGTGACTAAAAAGAAAGGGCAAGAACTGTTCTCTGCGATTCTGTGGTTGTGAATTCGGGTCGCGTGATTTGTGGATTAAGTGTGAGTTTCTTCGGCTGGGGCGAGTGCGCGGTCGATTTCCCATCCCCATTTTTTGCGATTAAGCGAGCGACATTTGCGGAATTGCCTGCGCGCCATAGCGTTGTTCCCGCGCGCTTTATAGGTCATCGCCAAATAAATCCGCGCGTCTGCGTCGTCGATATCCATCCTGACCATTTCGTCCATCGCGTCCAGCGCCGCGTCAAGGTCATTCTTAAGATACGCCGCGATCCCCGTAGCAAGCAGCCGTTCGCGTTTGCTGGTGAAGTGATCAATGCGTGTGGGATGCGAGTGTCTAAGCACGTCGATTACCGAGATGCTCGTTGCTGCGGCCAGCAGGCAAAACGAAACCGCACGCACGGCTATTGCCGTAGTTTCCGGCATCAACGCCGGGCCTAGTATTAGCAAGCCGTTAAGCGCTATGATCCATGCCGCGAACATGAGTGCGCCGCGCATCATTCGGCCACGCAGGAACTGCGCCATGCCCGCTATCGGCGATATGATAAGCATCCACCTCATTGTTCGTCGTTCTCCGGCGGAAAAATTTTCCCCGGGTTGAGGATGTCGTTGGGGTCGAACAATTTTTTCATCTTTCGCATTAGTGTCAACTCTGTCGGCGAGAACTGCAACGTCATGTATCGTGCTTTTGCCAGGCCGATTCCGTGTTCGCCGCTGAGCACGCCGCCCAGTTCGATTGCCGCGCGGAACATCTCTTCAATAGCGGCGTATGCGCGGGCGGTCTTGGCTTCGTCATTGAGGTCGACCAGCGCGCTCACGTGCAGCGTGCCGTCACCAGCGTGTCCGAAGGATACCACGCGGGTATCATGTTTGGCAAATATCTCGTTGATTTTTTTTAGCAGGGCCGCCAGCTGGCTGCGTGGTACACACACGTCTTCGCCAATTTTGCCTTCGGGGCTGATGCTCTGAATTGCAGGCGAAATCGAGCGCCGCAACTCCCAGATATCTTCGCGTTGTTGCTCGTCGGTGGCGCGCAAAATTTTAAACGCGCCGTTTTTTTCGCAGATTTCAAGCGCTGTGCTCAAATCTTTTTCAATCTCCGGGCCGCCGCCGTCGATCTCGATCAACAGCGCCGCGCCGGTTCCCTCGGGGATGTCGAAGTTCTGGTGCGTCATAACGCAGCCGATGGTTTTTTTGTCCATGAATTCCAGCGCACGCGGCACGATGCACGCCGCGACAGTGGCCGAAACCGCCTTTAGCGCTTGCATCTGATCGCTAAAATATGCCAGCGCCGTAACAACGTGCTTTGGCATCGGCAGGAGTTTGACGGTGATTTTGGTGAAGATACCCAGCGTGCCCTCCGAGCCGACGAGCAGGCCGGTAAGGTTGTAGCCGGTAGAATTTTTGAAAACCTTGAATCCGGTGTTGATTATCTCGCCGCTGGGCAGTACGACTTCCAGTGCGATGACATAGTCACGAGTCGTGCCGTATTTTAGGCATCGCAATCCACCGGCGCATTGCGCGACGTTGCCGCCGAGGGTGCTGTATGCGTTGCTTGCGGGGTCGGGCGGGTAGAACAGGCTGTGTTTTGCTGCGGCCTTTTGCAGCTCGGCTGTAACTATACCAGGCTCGACCGTCGCGGTCAGGTTGGCGGGGTCGACTTCAATTATGCGATTCATTTTTGTCAGGTCCAGCGCCACGCCGCCACGGATTGGCACAGCCGAACCAACACGACCAGTGCGAGCGGCCTGCGGG
>CAYSUZ010000004.1:0-14756 GCA_964434335.1 uncultured Planctomycetota bacterium
TTCCAAAAGAAGTATCTTTGCGTCTCCCGTGTTTTCCGTGGTTCGGGTTTTTATATCTCCGCCCGGAGAGGCTTGAAATACAGGGCTTTGCGGGGCGTGGGCCGCGAATGAAATTTAATTGCACATTTTCCGGTTTTTATTATTGACATAGCCATATTCCGTGGTACACTCCCTTCGCAATTGAGAGCCGCGTCGGCGCGAATGCGTCACACGGCTCCGTTCTTTGACAATCGAGCAGGTGCAGCTTATTATTAGCATACGATCGCGCGGGTCTTCGGACTCGCACGAGAACTATGTGGTAAGGTTGTATTATTAATTTTTACCCATACTTCTTTTGAGTTGATCCGGGCTTATTTCCTTTGCCCGGTTCACTTCATTTTCAGGAATAACCTGAACTAGAACGAATACCGTCCCCAAGGGGTAACACCCGAAGGATAAGCGGTTTGAAACTTCAAGTGAAGGGTTTGATCCTGGCTCAGAACGAACGTTGGCGGCGTGGATTAGGCATGCAAGTCGAACGCGAAAGTGTGAAGTACTTCGGTACGGATCGCGAGTAGAGTGGCGGAAGGGTGAGTAATGCATAAACAATCTACCCTTTAGTCGGGGATAACCCATCGAAAGGTGGGCTAATACCGGATGTAGCGCAAGTGTCGCATGGCGCATGCGTTAAAGGCGGGGACCTTCGGGCCCGTCGCTAGAGGAGGAGTTTATGTTCTATCAGCTTGTTGGTGAGGTAACGGCTCACCAAGGCTACGACGGATAGCCGGACTGAGAGGTTGACCGGCCACACTGGAACTGAGACACTGTCCAGACTCCTACGGGAGGCTGCAGTCGAGAATCTTCGGCAATGCGCGAAAGCGTGACCGAGCAACGCCGCGTGAGGGATGAAGGCCTTCGGGTTGTAAACCTCTGTCACCGATTAAGAATAATCGTGGATTAATACCCCACGAGATGACGAAGGTCGGGAAGGAAGCCCTGGCTAACCTCGTGCCAGCAGCCGCGGTTATACGAGGAGGGCAAACGTTGTTCGGAATTACTGGGCTTAAAGGGCGCGTAGGCGGCCGAGTATGTTGGGGTTGAAATCCCTCGGCTTAACCGAGGAATTGGCTCCAAAACCACTCGGCTTGAGAGCATCAAGAGTGTGTGGAACTCACGGTGTAGCGGTGAAATGCGTAGATATCGTGAGGAACACCGGCGGCGAAAGCGACACACTGGGGTGACTCTGACGCTGAGGCGCGAAAGCTAGGGGAGCAAACAGGATTAGATACCCTGGTAGTCCTAGCCCTAAACGATGAATACTAGGTAGTGGTCTCTCCGATGGGATCGCTGCTGCAGCGAAAGCATTAAGTATTCCGCCTGGGGAGTACGGCCGCAAGGCTAAAACTCAAAGGAATTGACGGGAGCTCGCACAACCGGTGGATGATGTTGTTTAATTCGAGGCAACGCGAAGAACCTTACCTAGGCTTGACATGTACGTGGTACAAACCCGAAAGGGGGAGGACCTGCTTGCAGGAGCGTACACAGGTGCTGCATGGCTGTCGTCAGTTCGTGCCGTGAGGTGTTGGGTTAAGTCCCGTAACGAACGAAACCCCTATTATTAGTTGCCAGCGGGTAATGCCGGGGACTCTAGTGATACTGCCCGTGTTAAACGGGAGGAAGGTGGGGATGACGTCAAGTCCTCATTGCCTTTATGCCTAGGGCTACAAACGTCCTACAATGGTCGGTACAGAGAGAAGCAATACCGCGAGGTGGAGCAAATCCCCAAAGCCGGCCCCAGTTCGGATTGTGGGCTGCAATTCGCCCACATGAAGCCGGAATCGGTAGTAATCGCGTGTCAGCTATAACGCGGTGAATATGTTCCCGAGCTTTGTACACACCGCCCGTCAAGCCACGAAAGTTGGGGGTACCCTAAGTCGGCAGTCTAACCTTCGGGGGGACACCGCCTAAGGTAAACTCAGCAATTGGGACTAAGTCGTAACAAGGTAGCCGTAGGAGAACCTGCGGCTGGATCACCTCCTTTCTAAGGATTTTATCCAGGCATCGATTATCGATGCTTACGTCGGACGATCGTAGCATCTGCTTGAAAATAAAGAGAAGCCCGGTTTTCGGACCGGGCTTTTTTTGTGCCTTATGTTTTGGGAGGGTAATGAAGCGCCGCGGTTTTGCTGCGCGTGAAAGTGCGGAGGAGTTTATATTAGGATGACGCAAGCCACGCGTTTTATGAGGAAAGAAGCGGATTATTTCAGGCGGAAATTTTACAGGCGGCTATGCAATTACGACCTGATGAGCCGTTCTATGCCCGTGTCCTTGCTCCCAACACGCGACATCGTATAACTGCGTTGTTCAGGTGTGCGATTGTCGACCAATTACTACCTAGTATAGGTTAAAGCGATACTTTGACAAAGTGTGGATGGAATCTGTAATATTTACGGTATTGTGACAGTGCCGCCTTGCTTTTAGCCTCACGATTTTCCTCATTATTCCCCTCTATACAGTATCCCAGAGTTCTGAGTAATTTCGATTCGGACACTTTGTCGCACGGCAGGAGAGGTTCTAATGCCAGTCGCTCTTTGCTGGTCAAATACGGCATATCAATCAATACTGGCCGAGTCTCCCACTTGCAATCGACGTATTCCCATTTCGAAAAAAAGTCTATCATCTCTGCTTTGTTGTTCTTCTTGCAAACACAACCGGTAAGGGTAAGCATTTGCATGCCGTCAGCGTATCGACATGAATGTAGAGGCAAGAATGTATATTCCGTGTTCTCCAACGCTTTTTTTGTGGCCATATTAAGCATGCGCTTCAATAAGAATGCATAGTCTTCCCCGGCACTCGGCAAGGCTTTAACATCTATAGGAATGTATGTAGCGTATATCTCGAAAAATTTTTCTTTCTGTTTAACGCTAATGTGGTCGCGGGTAGCCGCGGGCAAAGTAATTTTGACTATGCTCTCGTCACGCACTTTTTGGATAAGATTGTGAAATGCATCCAAGTTAGACAAAGTCATTTCAGAATAATCCAACCAACACACACATTTTCCTCTATGCGCAAATTTTTTTATAAAATCTATTATATTTTCTTTTTTCAATTTAACTTTTCTTGAGGGCCGGTGGAATTTTTGCCGAGACGATGTATCTGCATCATTTTCCAGAGAGACAATATTCATCTTGGGGAAGGTTTGGGTTATGAGTCGAACTTCTTCGAGAAATGGTCCGCCCATTCCAAAATAAGTATAATCCTCTATTCCAACAAATACATCCTCGATCACACTCATGAGGTCTATAAGCAGGCATCGATCCACAGCCTTATTGATGCGTAAGTGATATGGGGGATGCTTATGCTTCATTGCTTCTTGCCTCTTCTAGTATAAGATTGAAGCATTTTTCTGCAACTACGGCAGCATCCTCATCGGCATCCAATGACAAATATTCGGCAACGCAACGAATATCTTCGGCATTCCTTTGAAAACGTATGCGTACGACATTGTTTTTAGGTTTTGCAGGCATGGGTAAATGGGGCGTATATTGGAATCCTTTTACAGCACCAACTGTTTTCCTGAATTTGGAAATTTTAGTTTTGATTTCGTCAAGAGAAAATGCTTTTTTACCCAATATATGTGATTTGGCTTCTTTCTCCCTTTCTTTCCACGCATTGGTATAGTCGATAAACAATCGCATACCGTCTCGCATTTTGTTTTTGACTTGCAAATAAGTTCTGGACGATGCTTCTATACCTCTTTTTGTCGTGGTCGTCGGTAATTTGGAAGGATCGGAAGATCGGAATTCCACGATTCCGGAAATGGCGATAAACTGATAATGGAAACGTGGTATACCCGCTTCTCCCCATCCTGTCAACTCCGTGCGGTCACAATACAACACCACTCTATCGTTGCATATCACCGTCCATCCGGCGTTTTGCGATGAATACCGTCTTGAGATTTGATCATCATCCACTTCATCGGGTGATGGAATCGGACGCGTGAAGCCGACTGCCAAATACACTTCCACACCCTTTATATCCCCCTTGAAAACATATGGTTGTACTTTGTTTTTCTTGTCTTTGTCGTTACCTGCGAAAACCAAATTTATTGGCATGGGAGAAACTTTAGTGTTGTTAAGTGTAATTGAGAATCCCTTTTTCAAAATAAAGGCAAAATGGGTGGAAATCCTACTTTCTAACTCTTGCAGAAATACCTCTTTGTCTTCTCCGAATCGCTTCGCAACACTTGAATACAGATCCGCTACCTCAATAACGGTACCATTCTCGTCCATAACATTATCATTGTCTTTTATTGGTAACTTCCAATCATCTTTTTTCTTTGATGAAAACCAGTCCGGAAGTATTTCGATGTCGTACCGATGGTCTTTGTTTTGGGTCGATATCTTACATTGCCTGCCCATTTTAAAGATAGCTCTTTTGAGACCTATTCCGTATACACCAACGGTGCCAACCGTATCGCTTTTCCTGTCGCCGGCTCGTCCCATCCGAAAAGCGTAATCCATCAGACAATCCGGAATCCCTCCGCAATTGTCGGCGATTTTGAATTTATTTTCATCGAATTCAATAACAGCATCATAGCCTTTATACGGTTGCCTTTTTAAAGCCCGCTTGCCTTGGTTTGTTCTTAATATTCCATCTATGCAATTGTCCAACAAATCCAGTATTGCATCTTCTAATTCAATGTCTCTTGTCAACATTTCGACGAAAAAAGACTTTACTGGGGATGCGTCTACCGTATCGTGAGTTGCGGCATAAGATTCATGTTTGTTTGCCATGGTTGCCTCCGGTGCGAATGACTATCGCATGGCCTTTAGAATTACGGAAAAAATTCGCTCGGCGAGAATGGGACTGACGCTGTTTCCGATCTGTCTGAAACTGTGCCACTTTGTGGAATCGAATGTGAACCAATCCGGAAATCCCTGAAGCCTCGCCGCTTCCCTGGGTGTTATCACTCTATTCTCTTTGTGGTGGATGGGTCTTATCGCCTGATAGGAGCCTCTGTCGCTGCCCGTTCCGGCGCGCAGCGTCGGACAGAATCCTTTGCCGGCCAACCTGCGACATTTGGATATCGGATCGCTTTTGCCTGACTCTACTTTTGCAAAGCGTTTCAAGACGTCGGACGTATGATCCGTGCCGACGAATCCCGATACCTTTCTTTCTTCTTTGAGCTTTCTTATGGCTTCTCGATTTCCGACTCCGTTGGGAATGAGACCGTGAAGTCGCCTTTCGTAATACCCTTTTCCCGGTGCTCTCACGGCACGCCATGCGTCGCCATTCCTGCCAGCCCTCGGAGTTATTTTGATCGGCAATCCTTTGAGAGCCGTGCCCACGGTCACTTCCTGAACGTTCTTGGGAGGATCGAAATCCTCCTTCTTCAGTTCGTCGAAAGCGTCCTTGCGATATCCGACGAAGAAAACGCGCGTACGTACGGTGGGCGCTCCGTAATCTTTGGCCGAAAAAGCCATAGGCGACAATACGGTGTATTCGTCTTCGACGTATCGAAACGCCTTTTTTCTGAGCGATTCGTGTTTTTTGCCCAGAATGCCTGGAACATTTTCCGCAAGGTAAAATTTCGGACGTGCCTCGCTTACGATCCTGAAAAAGCGTACGAACAAATCATTGCGAGGATCGTCTTTGTCGTTTTTACCGATATAACTGAAGCCCTGACAAGGTGGGCCACCGACGACGCCGGCCAATTCTTCGCCGTCGCAAAACTTTGAAATCAAGTTGGTTCCGGAAAGCGTAGCGATATCTACGGAAAGGTGTTTGGTTTTGGGGAAGTTGCGTTTGTGTGCGGCCATAGCGTGAGGATCCAATTCGACTGCCCCGCAAACGGAGAATCCGGCACGTGCGATACCTAGACTCAATCCACCTGCGCCACTGAACAGGTCGATAACGTTGAGCGCGGTTTTTGCCTTCCGTTTGGCTGACATTGCTATCTCATATCTACTATGCGAGCGTTATCCATTATCACAACCGGACAAATTATGGATGCTTTGTTTTAGGATCCGATAATGCAAATATGATACTAGCAAAACACATTTTGACAAGACAAATCGATGGTTTTGGAAGGTCAAGTTTTTTTCATAATCTATTCACATATTCGGACTTTGCATGCTTGTTGACTTCAAAGTGTGTTTAGGAGTATAATAACCCATCGCACAGGGAGAAGTGCACACACCACCTTACTTTTCTATACGCTTGAGGTTCGCTCATGGCCGAAGGCCGCAAACTGCTCGGCTCCATACTTGTCGACTCTGAAGTCATCGACGAGGCACAGCTGAAGGAAGCCTTGCAATACCAGCAGAAAGAGGGTGGCCGCATCGGCGAGGCTCTGGTCGAACTGACCTATGCCGACGAGACCCAGGTTATGCAAGCCCTCGCTCAGCAGTACCACCTGCCTTTTGTTGATCTGCAAGCTACACACGTCGACGATGAAGTCATCCGACTCATTCCCGAAAAAGTAGCGCTCGAATATAACGTCCTGCCGCTCAAGGCCGAGGGCAACCGCCTGACGGTGGTTATGTCTGATCCGCTGGACTTGTTCGCGATCGATAACCTACGCTTTATCATTAATATGGATGTGGACTGCGCGCTCGCGCCGAAATCGCTGCTGATGGCGGCTATCGAGCAGCACTACGAGTCGGCCCAGCATGTAGGGCTAAAGGACTTGGAAGAACGCGGCGATATGGAGGTTACCGTTCGCGGCGATGATGCCGAGGACGGAGTCGAGGGCGACGATGCACCGATTATTCGTCTGGTCCATTTGGTCATCGCCGAGGCGCTGCGTCAACGCGCCAGTGATATTCACATCGAGCCGCTCGCGCATCGTTTGCGGATACGTTACCGCATTGACGGTGTGTGCTTCGAGGTCGACAGCCAGCCAAAAATCAACCAAGGCCCGATCCTCTCGCGCATAAAAATTATGGCCGGGATGGATATCGCCGAGAAGCGCCGCCCGCAGGACGGTCGCATCAACCTGACGGTCGAAGGCCGCGAGATCGATATTCGTGTCTCGGCGTTGCCTTGTACCAGCGGCGAGAGTATCGTTATGCGTCTGCTCGACAAGGAACGCGGGCTGAAGGATCTGCGCGAACTGGGTTTTGAAGATGATGATTTCAAGCGGTTCAATTCGATGATCAAGCGCCCCAACGGGATTTTGCTCGTAACCGGGCCGACGGGCAGCGGCAAGACGACGACGCTGTACGCCGCGTTGAAGAAACTCAACCAGCCCGACGTGAAAATAATTACCGCCGAGAATCCGGTGGAGTATTTACTGCCCGGTGTTAATCAATGCGAAGTGCGGCCAAAGATCGGGCTGGATTTTGCGCGTATCCTCCGGGCGATGTTGCGCCAGGCGCCGAATATTATTCTTGTCGGCGAAATTCGTGATAAGGAAACCGCCGAGATCGCGATTCAGGCAGCACTTACCGGTCACCTTGTTTGTTCGACTTTGCACACCAACGACGCGCCTTCGGCGATCACGCGTATGATCGAGTTGGGCGTCAAGCCGTTTTTGGTTTCGTCGTCGCTGTTGGGTGTGGTGGCGCAGCGGCTGATGCGTGTGCTGTGCGATAATTGCAAGGAGCCGTATACTCCGAGCGCGGCTGAACTCATGACGGTGGGTATTACGCCGGAGATGGCCGAGGGGCATACGATTTTCAAGCCGGTGGGTTGTGCGCGTTGTCGGCATTCGGGCTATCGCGGCAGGCTGGGCGCGTTTGAGTTGATGGAGATGAATAACGAATTGCGCGCGATGGTTTTTGACGGCGTTTCGACGCAGAAATTACGCAAGGCCGCGGAACTCAACGGAATGAAGACGTTGCAGCGCGATGGCGTTCGCAAAATTCTTGTGGGCAAGACCAGTGTCGAAGAGGTTCTGCGCCTCACCCACGCACAGGCGGCGGAGTCGGCCTGGGCGAAGTAGGCGAGCCGCGAGAGCAAGACTTGAGAGGCAACACCATGATAGAAAAATTGATGGATTTGGCCATTAGCAGCGGGATAAGCGACTTGCACATCAGTGTTGGCCGCCCGCCGGTGATGAGGGTTTCGGGTAAATTGCGCAACGTCAACTTGCCACCGATTACGCCAGCAGACACCGAAGCCTATGTCAAAAAAATAACGCCGGAGCGCAATCTGAAAGAACTGGCCGAACTCGGCAGCACCGACTTTGCGTACGACCACAAGGGCGAGGCGCGGTTTCGTATCTCGGCGTTCAAGCAAAAACATGTTTACGGTTTGGTGATGAGGCTGTTGCCGGCGACGTTTTTTACGTTCGAACAGATCGGCCTGCCCAAGCAAATCAAGGAGATCATTTCGCACGAAGTGGGGCTGTTTTTAGTAACCGGCCCGACGGGTAGTGGTAAGTCTTCGACCTTGTCGACGATAGTGAATTTTCTCAACGAGACATGCGACTATCACATCATCACCGTTGAGGACCCGGTAGAATTTGAGCATGTGCACAAGAAGGGCATCATTACCCAGCGCGAGATAGGCGTGGACGTTTCGAGTTTTTCCGAAGGTTTGCGGCGCGCGTTGCGTCAGGATCCCGACGTGGTGATGGTGGGCGAAATGCGCGATCTTGAGACGATTCGCGTGGCGATGACGGCTGCCGAGACCGGCCACCTTGTGTTCGGCACGTTGCACACGAACAGTGCGGCGAGTACTGTCCAGCGTATCATCAGTCAGTTCCCCAGCGACGAACAGAACCGTATCCGCACGCAGTTGGCGGGATGTATGCTGGGAGTGCTGGCGCAGACGTTGGTGCCAACGGTTGACGGCAAGGGGCGCGTTGCGGCGTTGGAGGTGTTGTTCACTACGCCGGCGGTTGCCAACCTGATAAACGAGGGCAAGGAAGCGCGTATTCCCGACGAAATTCTCAAAGGCAAGAGCTTGGGGATGATGACGCTGGACGATAGTTTGTTCGGCCATTACACCTCCGGCAAGATTACCGCGCGCAGCGCCATCGACCGTTCTGTGGAGCCGGGCGACATGGAGAGCCGCATTCGCGCACATACGCAGATGTTGGAAGAAGAGCGCATTCGCGAAGAGCGGACTGAGCGCAGAAAATAATTTTTTAATTGAGGTTACGCTAAATGCCCGAAGGCAAGAAACCACTGGGCCAGATTCTTAAAGGGATGGAACTCGTAAGCGAGGGCCAGATTCAGGAATCCCTCAATATTCAGCGTGAGCGTGGCGGCGCCATCGGAACGATTCTGGTGGAGTTGGGCTACGTCACTGAAGAAGAGGTGCTGTTTGCGCTGGGTGCGCAGTGGGGTATGGAGTTCGTCAATCTCGACGAGATGGATATCGATGCGGGGATTATCGAGATGATACCGCCGTCGGTGGCCAATATTTATAAGATCATTCCCGTGTCCTTCGACGAGGGTACGCTGACGGTGGCGATGTCGGATCCGCTTAACGTCAAGGTGCTCGACGAGTTGAACTTTTTGCTGAGTGGGGTTACGATGGCAGGGGCGGTTAGCAACGCCGAGGCCATCGAACGCGCGCTTAGTCGCTATTACGGCGACTCGGTGGAATCGATCAACGATGTTATCGCGCAGATGGAGCAGGAAGACGCCTTTAGTACAACCGGCGCGTTTGATATTGCCAACACCGAGAAGATGGCATCGCTGCCGCCGGTGGTCAAGCTGCTCAACTTGATACTGTATCAAGCCATCCGCGATCAGGCGAGTGATATTCACTTCGAGCCGTTCGAAAAAGAATTCAAAATCAGATATCGCATCGACGGCCTGCTATACGAAATGGCCCCGCCTCCGGCGCACATCGCGTTGGCGTTGGTTTCGCGTATTAAGGTTATGGCCAAGCTCGATATTGCCGAGACGCGTGTGCCGCAGGACGGTCGTATTCCCCTGACGATTGCAGGCAACCCGGTGGATTTGCGTGTTTCTACGCTGCCCACAATGCATGGCGAGAGCGTGGTTATGCGTGTGTTGGATCGCAGCGTGGTTCAGCTCAGCCTCGATCAGGTTGGCCTGAATCAAAAGGAAATGGATGTAATGGACGGACTTATCCACAAACCCAACGGGATTATTCTCGTAACTGGCCCGACGGGTAGTGGAAAGACGACGACGCTCTACGCGTCGCTGCGTGGCATCAACACGCCTGAAATCAAGATCATCACGACCGAAGACCCGGTTGAGTACGAAATTGACGGCATCATGCAGGTGCCTATCAATGAGGAAATCGGCATGACGTTTTCGGCATCGCTGCGTTCGATCGTGCGCCAGGACCCTGACGTAATTCTGGTTGGTGAAATTCGTGACAAGGCCACTGGCGACATGGCCATTGACGCGTCGCTGACAGGTCACCTGGTGTTCAGCACCCTGCATACGAATGATGCGCCGACTTCGGTTACGCGAATGGTGGAGTTGGGTATTGAGCCGTTTATGGTGGCTGCGACGCTGGAGGCGGTAATCGCCCAGCGACTCGTGCGGCGGATTTGCAGATCGTGCAAGACTGAATTTACGCCTGATGACGATATGCTCTACGAGATGAACCTCAAGCGCGAGGACATTGAGGGCAAGAAGTTCTTTTACGGCAAGCGTTGTATGGAGTGCAATCAGACTGGCTACAAGGGTCGCACGGCGATATACGAGATATTAGTCCCGTCGGATCGGATCAAAACGATGATAATCGAAGGTTCGTCGGCAGCAGATTTGCGCAATGTTGCGATTGCGGAGGGGATGATGACTCTGCGTGAGAGAGGCTTGGAGTTGATCTTCGATGGCGTCACGACAATCGAGGAAGTCGTCCGCGAGACCATTCAGTCTTCTTGATATGCGGGTTGAACCTGAAGTGCGAAAAAAAGAGAAGTTCGCGTAAGCGATTAACATATACGAGGTGTGCAAATGCCGAAATTTATTTTCAAAGCTGTGAACAGCCAAAACAATGAGGTCAGCGACGAGATCGAAGCTGCATCAATTGAAGATGCCAGCAAAATTATCAAGTCCAAGGGCTACTTTCCTACCGAGATAAAACCCAAGGACCAGCCTGCGACGACTTCGGGCGCCGGACGCGAGGGCCGCAAGAAGAGTTGGGCGATTGGCGGTGTGAATTCGAAGATACTAGCGCAGTTTACTACGCAGCTGAGTATTCTTATCGATGCGGGTCTGCCGATTGTGCGTTGTTTGCAGATTCTTGAGCAGCAGCAAAAACCCAGTGTACTCAAAAACATTCTTATGGACGTGACCGACGATGTCGAAAGCGGTTCATCGCTTTCCGACGCGCTATCGCGTCATCCCAGAGTGTTTACTCCACTGTTCGTCAACATGGTCCGTGCTGGCGAGGCGGGTGGTGTGCTCGATATTATTCTCGACAGGCTTTCGCAGTTTTTGGAACGCGCCGAAAAGATCCGTTCGACGGTCAAGGGCGCTATGATCTATCCTATCGTTATTGCTTGTGTCGCGGCGATGATTTTGTTTGGATTGATGTTGTTTGTGGTGCCGCAGTTCCAGGGAATATTCGAGCAGATGGATGTTCCGCTGCCGAGCGTAACCCAGATTGTTATCGAGGCATCGGGTTTGATGATGGCGATGGTCGGTATTGAGCGTGACGCCTCCGGTGACGTTGTTTTTATAAGCACGAATCTGTTGATCGATTTGGTTTTGGTGGGGATTGTTTTTGGGTTGGTGGTTTTTGTGAAGAAAAATTCGTCTGGCCGCAAGGTTATGGACTACTTAAAACTTCACATCCCGCTTATCGGGCCTGTGATGCGCAAGTCGATGGTTACGCGGTTTTGCAGGACGCTGGGTACGTTGATTGCTAGTAACGTTTCGCTGCTCGATGCGCTTAAGATTTGTCGTGGCGCTCTTGGCAACAAGGTGCTGGCCGAGGCTATCGACCGTGTGCATGATTCTATACGCGAGGGCGAAAGTATTGCCGATCCGCTACGTGCGTCGGGTGTATTCGACGAGATTGTGGTTAATATGGTTGCGGTTGGCGAGGAGACCGGTGAGCTTGACAAGATGCTGCTTAAAATCGCCGACGCTTATGAGGAAGAGGTTGAGGTGGCAGTCTCGGCGATGACGAAGATGATGGAACCACTTTTCATTGTGATTATGGGTGCTGGTGTGGGCTTTGTAGTTATATCTTTGTTCCTGCCGCTGATTACGATGATAAGCAACCTAGGTAATGAGAATAAGTAAGTACAGAATAGATAGGTATATTAAATTTGGCTCGACGAAGCAGTGTCGGGCCAAATTTTATTTGAGGTCAGGGGCGATGGTGGCAAACAGCATAAGAGCCTTGATCGTATTTGTTGGTATGAAGATAACGCAACGCATTTAATATGAGAGATATATTATGATGTCGAAAGCCAGGCGGATATTGGCGGTTTTGTTGATGATGATGTTGTTGCCTGTTATGACGCCGGAATTGTCGGCCAAAAAAGCGGCCAACGATGAAAAAGAGAAAAAAAAGGAGGATATATTCCTCAACCACGCATTCCTGGAAGATTGCAAGCTGATGGAGGATGCTTTGGCCGAGGCTGATGCGGCAGCAGCAGCAGGCGATGTGGAAAGAACCATAAAGCGATACCAGACTGCGCTGGAGGCTGCGCTCGAAGCCGCGCCCAGCGCGGTGTATCTGGTCGAGGGGGGCGATGCCTCGCGAACAAATCCGCAGGCGGGTACGTTTGGTGTGGAGATATACCAACCCGGGCTGGAATTGTGTCGCTCGCGGCTGATGAAGATGAGTGCCGCCGATTTGAAGATTTACCGAGGCCTGTTCTCGGCGACTGCCGCGCACGAACTGCGCAAGGCTCTTTTTGCTCAGGATGCGGCGATATTGCTTAATGTGGGCGAGAAGTATGCGTTTGCGCCTGCTGGCCTGAGGGCGTTGGAGATGGCGGGCGATATTTTTTCCGAAAACGATGCCGCGTCGAAAACGGCTTATTGCTACGAAAGAATGCTGGATACTTTTGATCGATGGCCATCGATTGTGTCGCCGGAACAATATGCTGTGTTGCTGGGCAAACTCGCAGAAACGTATTGCAAGACTGGCGAGGAGAAGCGTCTGCGGAAGATAGCGGGGGCGGTGCAGGGCGATGCAAAGTTGGCCGGTGCTAAACTGCGCATCTGTGGCGAGGATGTGAAATTGGGAGTTTATGTTGCGCAGCGGCTGAAATCGCTTAAGCCCCGCGTCGAGAAGGCGGTTATAGACTATCCGACGTTTGGCGGCAACGCCGCTGGCAATGCGCTGATGAGTGGACTGGCGGGCAGGCAGGGCGGTGAGCTTTGGCGCTATGCGATAGACGACTCGCTTAAGAAAGTTGTTTCGCGTTACCCACCTGGAGACATCAGGAAGCGCCCTGCGTTGATTTCTGTGGCGCCGATAGTCTATGAAGGCAAACTCTATATCAACACCGGCAAATTCCTGATAGCTTTGGACGAGTACGATGGTTCTGAGGTGTTTCGGGTGTCGGTTAGCTATAGTTCTGCGCATAGCAATATTCCTTACGGTGTTTCTGTTATGTCGTATTGCACCATTGCTGATGGCGTGGTTTACGCCTCGACGCGCCTGGCAGGGGCTAATGCGCGCGGGGTATTCAGGGTGTTGAATGCTTCCGATGGCACGGACTTGGGATGGGGCAGCGATCAGCTTACTCGCGATATTGGAAAGTTACGGGCTGGAGGTGTAGTTGCCGGGCCTGTTACGGTCTTGGACGGAAGAATATATGCAGTGGTTTGTAAGACGGATCGCGGGCATCAGAAGAAATATCTTGTGTGTGCTGATGCCAAGACTGGCGCAAGATTGTGGGATTGTTTCCTTTGCGAAAGGCGTACCGAGGCGCGGCTCGGCGGATCGATGTATCTCTCTGATTATATCGTGATCAAAGACGACATGGCGGTAGTGGCGGCTCCCGATGCCGGACTTGTTGCGGCTGTTAATATCCGTCGCGGCAGGCTTGCGTGGGCGATGAAGTATCACGAGGACATGTATCACAATTTGTTTCCCCCGCGTAATGGGGAATCTTTTAATCCCAGAGTTTACGGACTTAGCCACCCAATCATCCAAAACGGGCGGCTGTTGTATGCCCCGCGAAATACGAAAATGATATATTGTCTGGATATGGCTAACGGCAAGGCTCGCTGGGCACTGCCTGCGCCCGAGCTTTCATACGTTGCCGGTGTGGACGGGGACGAACTTTTCTATTTCGACAAAAAACTCAACGCCGTTAAAATTTCCACGGGCGCCAAAACTCAACTCACTGCTAGCTATTCCGACAAACTTGTCGGTCGCCCGGCAATGACCAAAGGTTCGATTTACTTCTCCACCATTTCGGGCGCGTGGCGCTACGACCGGCAGCAAAAGAATACAGCGAACGTGATGAACTGGCAGGCGCAGAGGGCTTTTACCTCCAACATCATCGCAACGGAATCGACAATCTACATGGTTAATAACGAGCAGGTGATTGCTCTCTCTGGTGCTGGGTTGCGCAGGAAGTACCGCGACTTGATTGCAAAAAACGCCGCCGATCCGGTGTTGCGCTTCAAGCGCGCACGCGTTCATATGGTTGGCAGAAATTATAAGGATGCCCTTGAAGACCTAAGGGTTGCCGCGAAAAATGCTTCCGATGGTATAACCGCATTTGGCCGCCCGCTCAAAGGCCTTGTTAATGATAATCTGGCGGTTTGCTGTTGGGAATTGATGGATCGTCACTACATCTACAGAAAATATGATGAGGCACTGGAGTATGCCGAACTCTCGCTGAAACATTCGAGATCCCCAAGCAT
>CAYSUZ010000005.1:0-14377 GCA_964434335.1 uncultured Planctomycetota bacterium
ATTGTTTTCTCTCTATATATTCCGGGCCGATATCAACTACCAGCTCTTGGTCTGGGCCAAATCGTTTTCGACAATTCTTTTGCCTTCGACTTCGTCGATGATTCTGGCGACAGATTTGCCTGCTTCCACGGTAACAAGTTCAATCGTACCCTTGTATTCGCCCTTACGATTGTAGACGATAAATTGAATACCGGGTTCCAAACGATCGGCTTTGCCCTTGTTGAGCGTGATCAGCGTAAAATCGTTTTCGCGCGAGACATTAAGCACCGAACACGTTACGTTGAGATTAAGTATTTTGTTGTTACCGGAGTTTTTCCTGATCTCCGCATCCAGTTCCCCTTGCTTCTTAACCATTGCTTGCTTGTGGTTGTCTGCGTCTGCCGCTCGTGCTTCTTTTTCTTTTACCAGGGCGACATCTGCGTCTGCTTGCGCCTGCTTTGCGACGCTTATTTCACCGTTCTTGTTGTCAATCTCGACTCTTAACTGTTTAATCTCGGCATTTCGCTTGCCAAGCTCAGTATTAGTGTTTTCATTCTTTTTTTCCAAATTCGCAATCATTGCGCTCTGGCTGCCGGTATCCGTGCTCAATTTTGCGACCTTTTTCTGAGCATTATCCAGCGTCGTCTGCAATGCAGTCATGTTTCCTTCGTGCAAATTAATTTTTTCTGCGTTTTTCCCTATGAGGATGTCTTTGCCCTTAATCGTGGCACTGAGCCTGTTGTTGTCCGCCTTGAGATCTTCAATTTCTCCGTCTTGATCCGCTTGAATGGAGGCGTTACGTTCAGCATCCTCTTTCTCTGTGGTGTGACGGTCAAGCGAAGCATAAACAAAGGCGCAGCTCATAAGCAAAAGCGCAACGGCGATAATTTTTTGAATTCCAGACATTCGGGGGCCTCCTGGTCCCAGAGATACAATGGTGCGCACTCTCCCTGATCAATAAAGTATTTTATTGCGATAGCTCCGGCGTGTCAAGTCATTAGTCATTATATATTTCTATGTCATATGATGAGAGAGGCGCAGGGGGCGATTTGTGTTGCAATCCTGAGGGTTTGTGGTAGTATCCGCGCATAATTCCATTTCAAGCGGACACCCGTCTCCGGCCAAAATCCAGAAAAGCGAGGCTACTTAGAAATGTGCGGATTCATCGGAATCATCGGCAGGGACACAGATGACGTATCACGCGAATTGTACGATGGCCTGACGGCCATCCAGCATCGCGGACAGGATTCAGCTGGCATAATGACCTATGACGGCGACAAGTTCCACCTGGTTAAGGGCGCAGGACTGGTACGCGACGTATTCCACGCCGACAATACTAACGTGCTCAGCGGCAATATGGGCTTGGGGCATGTCCGCTATCCGACGATCGGCAGCGGTGGCGCCGAAGATGCGCAGCCCTTTATGGTCAACCTTCCGTGGGGCATCGCTATGGCCCACAACGGCAACGTGATCAACTTCAACTCGCTGCGCAGCGATCTTTACAAAAACAATCACCGCTATCTCAACTCGCACTGCGACGTTGAGGCGATACTCAACGTCTTTGCCGAGGAGCTCGACGCGCAAGACGCCCCCGCAGTAACCGCCGAGGTCGTATTCAAGGCCGTGCAGGGCGTTTACAATCGCGTCCAGGGTTCATACTCGGTCGCGGCAATGATCGCGGGTTTCGGCATGGTGGCGTTCCGCGATCCCTACGGGATAAAGCCTATCATCATGGGCGAGCGGCAGGGGCCTACCGGTCTGACATCATATTGCGTAGCATCTGAATCGGTCGTTCTGGATCTGCTGGACTACCACAACACCCGCGATATCCAACCCGGCGAAGCCGTCTTCATCGACATGGATCGCAACACGCACTTCAAAAATATCCAGCGTTCCGGCCACAGGCCCTGCATATTCGAGTGGATTTATTTCGCGCGGCCCGACTCTTTTATCGACAAGATCAGCGTCTACAAGACGCGCCTGCGCCTGGGCGAGTACCTAGCCGAGGAGTGGCGAAAAACCGGTTTGAGTATCGACGTGGTTATGCCCGTGCCCGAATCTGCCCGCCCCGCCGCGCTGGCGATGGCAGCCGCTCTGGGCGCAAAATTCCGAGAGGGCCTCGTAAAAAATCGCTATATTGGTCGCACCTTTATCATGCCCGGCAACGTTGACCGGCGTCGGCAGGTCCGCCACAAGCTCAACCCCATCCAGGTCGAGTTCGAGGGCAAGGACGTGCTAATCGTCGACGACTCGATAGTACGCGGCACGACCGTGCGCGAAATTATCCAAATCGCCCGCAACGCTGGCGCCAACAAGGTCTATTTCGCCTCGTACTCGGCGCCGCTCAAGTTCCCCTGTGTTTACGGCATCGACATGCAAACGCGCCACGAATTCATTGCGCGCGAAAGGAGTGTCGAGGAAATTTGCACGCTCATCGGCGCGGATTACCTGATGTACCAGCCGTACGACTCCATGCTCAAGGCTGTGCGCGAAGGCAACCCGGAAGTCACCGACTTCTGCACCGCGTGTTTCAACGGCGATTATCCGACCGGCAAGCTTCCGGAGGAGACGCTTGAGACGCTCGAACTCGAACGCGGCGACTCGCAGCGCGAGTTTGCCTTCAAGCCTGTGAAAAAATAGCCGATAAGACTTGTATCGCTGTTTTTTTCGGGAAAAGCACATGGGACAATACTACCAATCATATTCAAGACCGCGAATGAGGTTTAGCTTCGGCGGCAAAATGACGCCAGTCGTCCTCGCATTGCTGGTCGCTAATGTTGTGATGTTTATCGTGCAGCAATTAGTCGGCGGCAACATTGCACAGGTGCTTGGACTCAGTGTCAAATATTTCGGGCCGTGGCAATTTATCACCTCCATGTTCCTGCACGGCGATGTTACGCACATTTTCTTCAATATGTTTGCGCTTATGATTTTGGGCAAAGACGTCGAGCGCAGCATTAAATCGGTCCCATTCGTCGTGTTGTATTTCACTGCGGGCATCTTCGCCGGCCTGTGCTATCTGGGCTTCTCGGCAATAACCGGCGCAACGCAGGTTCCCGCGATCGGTGCATCCGGCGCAGTCTTCGGGATATTGATGGCATTTGCGTATTATTATCCCCAACGGCAGATATGGTTCATCCCGGCGCGTTATTTCGTGTGGATACTCATCGGCATCGAGACAGTATTAATGGCAACGGGCGCGCAGGGCAATATGGCGCATGTGGCGCACATCGGCGGCGCACTGTGGGGACTAGCATTCCTGCGAGGTCGGCCCTGGTGGGACAATTTACTGCTAGCTCAAAAACAACGCCGGGCTACCGGCGAGGCCGATAAATATCGCCAGAAAAGGCGACGCGTCGACAAACTGCTGGAAAAAATAAACCGCGAAGGCATCGCCTCGCTCACCAACGAAGAGCGCGACTTCCTCAAAAAGGCAAGCCGCGATTACCAAAACTAACTCCAACACGGATCAAAAAAACCATCATGAAAGTTCGCCTCCAAAACCTCACTATCGATTTCGATCAGGCATTCACAGATATTTGCGAGCGTATAGAAGGATTTCTCGGCGAAAAATTTGTCGCCGACTCCATTAAAATCGTCCGCCGTTCGCTCGACGCGCGCCGCAGCAAGCCGCGCTTTGTCTACACCGTAGATATCGAAGTCGAGGCGGATCGTGAGTACATAACGTCGCGCCTCAAGGCGATACGCCATGAGTTTCCAGAGCCACAACCCAGCCAGGAAATCATCCACGGCAACGAGTCTCTCGGCAGCCGCCCGGTAATCATCGGCGCAGGCCCCGGAGGATTGTTCGCCGCAATGACGCTGGCGGCGCAGGGCTACGAGCCGCTCGTAATCGAACGCGGTCAACCGCTCGAAAAGCGGGTTGACGACCTAAACGAATTCCTGAAAACGCGTGTGGTCAACGCAAACAGCAACGTACTATACGGCGAGGGCGGCGCAGGTGCGTTCTCGGACGGGAAATTATACTCCGGCGGCAAAGACCCGCGCATCGCCGCAGTGCTGGCGGCGTTTGTGGAATGCGGTGCGCCTGCGGAGATCATCTACGATGCAAAACCACACATCGGTACCGACCGTCTGCGTGAGGTGCTGGTGAAAATGCGCAACAAGATTGAATCGCTCGGCGGCGAGTTCCGTTATGGCTGTCGTGTCGAAGGTATTCAGCTCACGCCCGACGGCGTTGACCTGATAATCGGAGAGCAAACCATATCGTCACGCGCTGTCATCCTCGCTACGGGCAACAGCGCCCGCGACAGCTACGTGGCAATGCGCGATGCGGGCATGGCACTTGAGGCCAAGCCGTTTCAGATGGGTCTGCGCATAGAACATCCGCAATCGCTGGTCGCACGCAGCCAATACGGCGGCTGGTACGAGCACAAGAGCCTGCCGCAAGCAGAATACCGACTGACCTGCCGCGCAGGCGCTAAGGGCGCACGCGCAGTGCATTCGTTCTGCATGTGTCCGGGCGGCTCGATAATTCCGGCGGTCTCGGAGGCTGGTGGACTTTGCCTCAACGGTATGAGCGAACACAAGCGCGATTCGGGGCTTGCCAACAGCGCGCTGGTTGTCGGGGTTATGCCTGAGGATTACGCCTTTGCAGCGAAGCATCCCGACGATGCGCTTGCAGGAATGGCGTTTCAGCGCATCTGGGAAAAGGCAGCGTTTGAGGCGGGCGGATCGGACTACACCGCACCCGCACAGAAAATAGGCGACTTCATCAATAAACATGAGAGCGAGGGCAAGATCGAGAGCTCGTACCCGCTGGGCGCACGCGGGGCGAATCTGCGCGCAACATTGCCGGACTTCGTGGGCAATTCCATCGCGACAGCGCTTGAGATATTCGAACGCAAGATCGGCGGTTTTTCCAAAGCACCTGCGGTGCTTTTGGGCGTGGAGACGCGCGCGTCTTCGCCGGTGCGTATCGTACGCGATCCCGAAAGCCGCACTTCGCCAAGTTCACCGCACATCTATCCGGTCGGCGAGGGCGCTGGCTACGCGGGCGGAATACTGAGCGCAGCTGTTGACGGCATACGCAGCGCCGAGGCGATTATTGAGCGCTACAAAAAATAGGCCGAGATTTTCCTACAAAAGACCGGCCCTCTGAATGCCGATGATGATGCTGAGAGGGGTGCTCAATCGGAATCTGAACGCATGATGATTTTTATCGCATATCTTTGTTGTCTGCTCGTGCCTACTATGGGCGTGATCATATTGTTGGTGTCTTTTATCGCCGAGCGCGAGAGGATCAATATCTATGCTGGCGACAAATCCGAAATAGACGAAAAGATCAAGAAGTGGCACGAAATGAAACGCCAGTTGAAGGATTGGAAGGAAGACGAGTGGCGTAAGATGGAAGAACGCCGCATCGCCAAAAATCAGGCGGTCTCAAAATCGCTCCAGCAGATTATGGGCGAGTAGCCGCCGCGCTTAGAGCAGCCATCGCAGTAAAAAAAACAACCCCATCGCCACACCAAACGTAAACAGCACCGGCTTGACAAGGTAGCGGTACATCCTAAACAGATTGGCCTTGAAGTAATCGCGGCTGACCAGCAAACACAAGTGCGCTGGCGAAAGCATCACACCCATAAACCCCGATGCGAACGCCAAAATCAGATAAGGCAGCATCTGCTTAGTCGTAAGCGGATCACCACCGGCAAGCAGCGCAATAATTATCGGAAAAGCAATCGTAACATACCCCACCGTAATCCCCGTCACCAGCCCTAAAATGAACGGCAAGAGAATCATCACCGGCAGGAGAGAGCCAATCCCCTGAAAATATTCCACCACGCCATCGGTTACGCTGTGAGTGCCGACAACCGCTCCAAACACAACGATGCCCAACCCCATAAACGCCATCGACGGAGTTTTGGGGCTACGCAGGACGTGCTTGATAACCGCGCGGCGCTTGCGACCCGCAAACAACACCACGTACGCGATGCTGGCGAGCAGGCCAAAAATGAACGCGAGGCGATCTGCTATCTGCGCGGGGTCTTTGTAGGAATGAAAGAAATTGCAGCCAAACGCATCAAGGACAACCGGCAGGAATTTGCCGACACCGATATAACACACCACAACAATCATGACCGGCATGAGCGGTTCAAATGCGGCAAGAATTTTTTTCACGAAGGATCCGGGATGATGCTCTGGTTTTTTCGCGCCAAGTTTGCGGGGGAAGAAGAACAGCATCCCGCCAATTATCATCGTAGGCGTAAGGATCGCCTGAAGCGGCAGCACGTCGCGGAGCGTGAGGTCGAGCTTGGAGAGTTCCTTGCCGAAAACTATAACGCCCATATAAAGCGGCCAGCAGAATTCCCACACATGCCGGAACCAGAAATTGATCGCGCCTTTCTGGTCGGCGTTGAGCGGCAAACCCTCGGAGGCCTTGGCGATGAGCGGCGCGGAGAAAATTGCGCCTCCCGGCATCGGCAGAAGGCCAATCGAAGCGGGCAACACCGACATCCGCAGGCGTCGGCTGGGCAACACCGCCGCGACACCCTTGATCATCCGTCCAAAATAATCGCTCGCTTCCATCGCCACGCTCAACACAACGACCAGCGCTATGAGAATAACCAGCGTGATGTCTTTGAAATCGGTAAGCGCGCCGAGGACCGCGCCGAAAAATTCTGCGGGCGCGGAAAAATGGAAGAGCAACCCGGTCGCCACCGCTGCCAACAGCAGCACCACACCGAGATGAAGTTTGGTTTTATTGATAAGCAGCACGATGAACACAAGCACTGCGAGTAATTTCAGCAGTTCGATCATTTTTCAAATCCGCATAAAGCAAGGTTGTCTACTACAAGGCGAGGCATTATACGCAGATCGTCGCGCGGCGCAAGGCTAGAACAAGCCCGGTTGGTCGCTGGCACTTGGCGGAGAATTTTCCACGCCCAAATGGGTGTAGGCATCGGGACCGGCAATGCGGCCCTGGCGAGTGCGCAAAAGGAAGCCAATCTTGAGCAGATACGGTTCGACCATATCGACAAAAGTGTCAACCTCTTCGTTTAGCGTCGCGGCAAGCGCCTCGATACCAACGGGGCCGCCGGAGTAATAGTCGATGATCGTACGCAGAAATTTGCGGTCGAGGTTGTCTAGGCCGCGTTCGTCGATACCTTCCATCTTGAGGGCGCGTTCGGCAACTTCGACGGTTATCGCGCCATTGGCCTTGACCTGCGCAAAGTCGCGCACACGGCGAAGCAGGCGGTTGGCCACGCGAGGCGTACCGCGCGAAGATCGCGCCATTAGATCGACTGCGGTGGAGTCGGTGATTTCGGTCCCAAGAATCCCGGCGGAGCGGCGGATTATTTTGCAGATGTCCTCGTGACTGTAAAAATCTACGTGCAGGTGAATGCCAAAGCGGTCGCGCAGCGGGGCGCTCAGCAGTCCGGCACGGGTTGTCGCGCCAACCAGCGTAAAGGGTTTCAGCGGCACTTTGACGGTCTTGGCAAAGGCACCTTTATCGACTACAAAGTCGACCTGAAAATCTTCCATCGCGGGATAGATGAGTTCTTCGACGGTGGGACTCAGGCGGTGAATCTCGTCGATGAAAAGCACGTCGCGCTCGCCGAGGTTGGTCATTATGCCCATCAGATCGCCCGCTCTGACCAGCGCGGGGCCGGAAGTGGCAAATATTTTGGATTCCATCTCGTTGGCGACGATGTGCGACAACGAGGTCTTGCCCAGCCCGGGCGGGCCGTAAAACAAAATATGGTCAACCTGTTCACCGCGCGTACGTGCGGCCTTCACAGCAATAACAACCTTTTCGATGAGTTCGGCATGCCCAATAAATTCGTCGAAATTTTGCGGGCGAAGGCTGACGTTGGCTTTTTCTTCGGCGGCGTCCAGCGGCGTTGCGCTGACAATTCTCTCGACACTCATTTTTCACTATCCTTCATCTGGTTAAAGATCGCGCTAAGCAATTCGTCGATGTTGTCGAGCGCGGGATTGACACGGAGGGCATTTTCTATCATACGATCGGCTTCGACAGGTTTGTACTGCAACTGCGTCAGGACATCCATCGCCTCGTCGCGGAAATCTATTTCGATGGTAGTATCGCAGGCTTGTTCGAGTCGGCGCTTGAGCGCGAACTTGGTGCACTTGCCTTTGAGGTCGGCGATAATTTTCTGCGCGGCGCGTGCGCCAATGCCGGGCAGCGAAGTGAGTGTCCGTGCTTCTCCGGTTTCGATTGCAGCAGCTATTTTGTCGATAGGCATGACAAAGGCCTTGAGCGCTTTGCGGGTACTAATGCCCTGAACTCCGGTAAAGACGAGGAAAAACTCGCGGTCGATTTCGTCGACAAAACCCACCAGGCGCGGCACGAGACTGCCGCCTTTGGTGGAACCTTCGTAGTAATGATAAGTGAAAAGCGAGACCTCACCGCCCAACTCGGAGAGAATCTGCTTGTTTATGTTGCTGGGAATGAGAACGCAGTAGGTAATCGCGCCCGCAACAATTTCGGCGCTGTGGTCGTCAACGCCGACAAGTTTTCCAGTTATTCGAGATATCATATTATGCCTTGATTTGAGTTCGCCCGCACACAAGCGCGTGACATGCAGCCACGGCGATCGCGTCGGAGACGTCATTGGGGGTGGGCGGCTGGTTCAGCCCGAATATTTGTTGCGCCATGCGCCCTACCTGTAATTTGGAGGCATGGCCGTTGCCGGTAAAGGATTTCTTTACGCGTGTAGCGGAGTAGCTGGCTATCTCGATATCGTTTTCGCCAGCAGCCAAAAATATGACACCGCGCGCGTGGCCCATCAAAATCGCAGTGCGCGGATGGGCGTAGTGCGAGTAGAGTTCTTCGACAGCCGCAGTATCGGGTTTGAGGGCACTGATAACAGAGCACAGCCCGCTGTATAATTCGCTGAGACGTTTTTCCATGGAGTCGGATTCGCGCGTGGAGATGGCCCCTGCTTCGACGAGGTGCAATACTCCGTCGTCCGCGTCGAGCGCAGCGTAGCCGGTGATTTTAAGGCCGGGGTCTATGCCCAGTATTCTCATTGCGATCCTTTGGGTTTGGATTGATTGGTGTCGCAATGATTGTAGAGCGTGCAGGGCGTTTGTCAAGCGCGAGCAAGGCGGTGAGGCTTAGGAGGAGCGGGGGCAGCAGTAGACAGGGAGGCCGACGAGCCACGTAAAAAGCCGAAGCTCGTTTCCCGTGTCCCCGACGACACTCTCACGCCTCCCTGTTGTTCTCGATTTTTTTGCGATGCTATTTGTTATCTGTTGGTCTGCACCACACGGGTAATTACCACGACGTGGGGCGTAAAGGGCGGTAACTTATCGAAATCGTTGAAATCGGTGTCGTAATCCCAGTTGCGAATCGGCGCTGCATAATTATCGCCGCCATAGACCCAGTTGCCCTGCCCGACCTCGCTATTGAAAGTGTTGACGAACGAGCCACGGATGTTGCAGGCCTTGTTGGACCATTTTTCATGGAAGCGCGGCAGGTTTTCCAGCCCGCCGTTATAGGATCCCCACTGGGTATTCTTGTTGCCGGTAATGAAAGCAGCGTTGACCGTCGTCTCCGAAGCCGTCGGCAGAGTTCCGGCAGTCTTGGTGTCGTTCCACGAGTTGGACAAAATGTTTAGCGCGTCGGTCATGATCGAAGCGGGCTTTTTGTTGGTCTTGTTGTAGTCGCCCTGGAGGTAGACCGGATTTTGCGAGACGACCGTAAGCGGCCCGGCCAATTCATCGCCGTTCGTCAGCCGCACTCCGTTGGGGCTGGATGCGCTGGCGTCGCTGCGATAGGCATAAAGCAGGCCGTTGGCCGGATAGTAGCCGCTGGTACCGAGTTTTTGCATATCGATCTCGGTTACCGTAATAGTCTTGTTTTCACGACCATCGTACATCGTCTTTTCGGAAATCGTACCCGACGGCAAATGGCATGTAACATCAATCTCGCCCATGTAAGCGCGGTTGTCGCGGATCGCAAGCCCGGCGTTACTGTGAAAATGGCCCTTGGTGGCATCATCGTCGGGATAGGCCTTGAGCGTGCTAACCGCGGGCGGCACGACCTCGCGCAGACCGTGTGCACCGGTCTTGACAGTGCCGTCCCAAAGTGCCTGCGAGCGCGTGGCCCACGGCTCCATATCGCCAGCATCGTTGTAATCACCGTCGCCATTGGAGTCGTAGCCGTGAAAGTCGCTGTCAAAACCGCTGGGCGACCAGATGCCCAACGAGTCAAGATCATCGCGCTGTTCGAAATCATAGTAATTGCTCGTATCGCCAACCTGCACACGCACGTTGCCCGGCATGAGCGAGCCATCATTTTTGCGGCGCAAATACATCGAACCGACTGCTCGCAAATAGTTCGATTTCACGGTCAGCGTATTGTCGGAACCGATATAGATATCTTTGTTGGAGTGCACGCGACCACTGAGCGTAAAGTTCGGGCCGGGCAATATTTCGAGATCGTCGGCATAAAAAACCGCATACTGAAAAATCGGTGTCAGGCCTGCGGAAACCACGCGCTCAACGCTGGAGACCGTACCTTCATGCGTAACCGTGGCGGTAATGAGATACGGCACGTTGATGGTGCGCACACCGACTGCGTCTTCGGTAATTCGCTGAGCGCCGATGCAGACTACCGTAAAGTAAACGGTGCTGCCGTTAATCAGAATACTGCCCTCAGAAGGCAGCGTCGTGTAATTCGCCAGGGCCTGTTGCATCTGTTTCTGCGCGGCTTCACAGCCGCCTTCTGCAAGGTAATTGGCGACAATCTTTTTCGCGTTAAATTCCGACGAACGCATCCCACCTGCCGAAACCTTGTGCAGGGTCGTGAGATAACCCGCAACGACAACGATAAGCATCAGCGCCATTATCATGGCGTAGCCACCTTTGTTGCCACATGGGTCTCGCGGTTTTTTGTTAATTTGTTTCATAATTCAGTCTCTTTCAAAGTTGCGCATTTTAACCATCGATGAGTATGCCGCTTTGATGATCCGGCCATCGGTGTTGGTCTTGCGCATATGAATCACCAATCGCACCTGCCCGTACGGGATCGTCGAGTCGCTGTAAATGGTGTCGAAGGTTATCCGTTCTACATGGCTGGCAATTACCTGTGGCGTAGCGTTGTTTACGCGCCTTTCGAGATGATTTACGCCGTCTTCATCGGTGCGTAGTTGATACGAAATCTCGTCCGCCCCCCACTCTATCTGGCCGGTCGACGCATCAATCTTGTAGCCGTCGCCGTCGAGGTCTTCTGCCATACGAAAAATTATTTCTTTGGTCGTACCGTAAGCAGCGGTTCCCTCTTCGGCGGCGTGCTGCGCGGGTGTGTGGGAATAGCTCGCAAAAAAACCATCGGCGGATGCGTTGGCAAATACGTAGGGATAATCTTTGCCAGTCGCGTCGTCATAGTAATA
Organism: uncultured Planctomycetota bacterium; assembly: GCA_964434335.1. Lineage (GTDB taxonomy): Bacteria > Planctomycetota > B129-G9 > B129-G9 > B129-G9 > JAUWEX01. The sequence goes on from CAYSUZ010000005.1 coordinate 11,361, forward strand.
GCCAGTCTGCTTAAGCTCGGAGGTAATCTGTGTCATCGCCTGCCGCGCCTGCTCCTCAAGATTGACCGCCGTGTCGCCCGCGCGAAACAACTGGTTCGCAACGGTAAACGCGCAAAACAATGCCGATATCACCAGCGCCATGACACCAGTCATCGCAATCAGTTCTATCAGCGTCATTCCACTCTCGCCGCGCACAGACGCTCTATTTGGGGCACACTTTATCATCTCGTTACCACCGTAGTAATAGTTCGGCTTTTGTCGCGACCATCAAATGATGTCCACGTAATCGTCACCATTACTTCAAGCGGATCCGCATCCGAATCGGCATGGGTTACGACGATGTGCTCCGAGGGCAACAGGTCAGAATAGTCAATCTCGCTCAGATAGACGCTGCTGCTATGCGGATACATCGTAACGATATTAGAGAAAGTTGTGTTGACAACCTTTTCCATCGCCGACTCGAGATGTGCCATCGCTTTGTTTGTTTCGCGGTTGTCACCGTTAATTTTGTACGAAGTCTCCAACTGCGCCACAAGCACAATCGCGCCTATGGAGATTATCGCCACGGCTATCGTAACCTCGAGCAGGGACGTGCCCCGTATGTTGTCTTTTTTTCGTTTCATAATTTCGCCAAAGTTCCTGGCAGCCGTTTTGATGCGGGCACGAAAAAAACCGCGCTCTCTACCGAAAGCGCGGTTGTGTCCTTACGGACGTTATCTGCTTGCTTTCGGTAACAGGCTACCAGTGCCCCGAGGGGGTTAGGCCCTTTTGCTTTGCGTCCCGCCCTTTCGAACGGTTTGCCTTTATCGTGCAATTTGTCGTTTGATCTCTTACAGAAAACCCGGTTCGCAAACACAGTAGCCGGATTGTCTACCTGAAGTTTACCCCATAAATAGAGGACGTCAAGGCGATAAATCCGGGAAAAGCGAAATGTTTTGCGATTTGATGCAAACGGGAAAACTCCTTCCCAGCGTTGTGACGCGAATCGTCACTTTTGCAGATTTTGCGGGCTTTGCGAGATGATTTTGATGAGTTCAACGCGATAAATCCGCGTCCAGTTTTTGCCAGTAAGGTAAATTGTGCCAGTCGCAGGATCAAAGGCAATGCCGTTGAGCGCGCCGCTGCTAACAGGCTGCAGGGCGAGAAGTTTTGAGGCGTCGATCATACCAACAACCTCACCGTCGGAGGGGCGAATCATCAGGATATGGTTTTGGTGCCAAACATTGGCCCAGACGAGTCCGCCAATAAATTCCAACTCGTTAATATCTTTGACCGGCTCGCCGCAAAGTTTCACGCGCACCTGCCGACGCACCTCAAACGTGCGCGGATCGCGGAAGGTCAGGTTTTCGCTGCCGTCGCTCATCACCAGACTCTCGCCGTCGAATGTCAGCCCCCAGCCCTCTCCGGTGTAAGCGAATTCTTCGAGGAAGCGGAAGTCGCGTGCATTGTATACAAAGGCCCGCATGTCCTGATAGGTAATCTGAACGAATTTGCCGTCGAAAAACGCCAGGCCCTCGCCGAAAATTTTGGGCACGTTGATTTTGCGCAGAATTTCGCCAGTGTGCAGATCAATCTCTCGTAGCGAGGTCCGGCCAACGATACCGGTACTCTCGTAAAGACGAGAGTCATGCACAAGAAGTCCTTGCGTAAAGGCTTCGGGATCGTGAGGAATCGAGTCGAGGATGTGCAGTTCGTACGAAACCACGCCATCAACTCCTGACGCCTCGTGAGACGAACCGCCACAGCCCGCCGCAGCCCACAACGCCGCCGCGAGAAATACCGCCGCACCAAAATATCTCTGAGCACGCATCACGGCCTAGTTTTCTTTCTCGTAGGCGGTGTTGAGTTGTGTTATCACGTCTTCGGTGATGTCGAGACGCGGATCGGCATAGAGAACGCTGATGAGTTCGAGGTACGCGGTACGCTGTTGCAGCGAGGCCTGGTTTAGAATCACCTGCTTCTTCCACAATACAATTTCGATGCCCTCGGCCTTGGCGCACTTGCCTATGGCGGCGGTGATATCACCGATGATATCCTCCATCAGGTTGAGGTCTTTGCGATTGATCTCGGCCTGCGCTTTTTTGACGGCGGCTTCCAGTTCGGAAGCTTTGTCTTTGAGTTTTTTGTCGAGATCGAACCACGCATCGGTGTTGCGAGGGCGAGCATCGCGCTGTTTTTTAATTTCTTCAAGCGGCGCGCGAAACTTCTCCAGCTCGTCCTGAAGTTGCTTCTCGCGTTCAGAGATGCGCTTGTCGCTGTCAATATATTTTTGGTAGCTGTCTTTTATTTTTTCGAGATTCACCACTGCAATTTTGTGGCCCGCATCAATCGCTGGCGCAGGCTGGGGAGTTTCGCCAGCACCATCGTCGGTGTCGGCATCATCGACAACCGCAGCTCCGGCGGAGTTGGGTTCGGAAAGACTGGGCAGCAGTACCAGCCCCACGACTGCCACTATCGCCAGCATCGCCAATGTGCCTGCCACAAGAAATCGTATCTTCCACACAGTCAATCGATCAGGTGTCATATCGTGTCTCTCCGTTCGGTTACTTTGTAAAGGCGTATCTCCCGGTCACCTTCGAAGCGGTGCTGGATTTTTTCATACTTGAAGGGGAAGTGCATCGAGTTTATGCGAGGCATGTAAAGCTTGTCCTCGCCTTTTTTGCGCCGCGAAATACGGGTGACGGTGGTCAGGGTCATGCGACCGCCGAATTTTTTTTCCAGCCGCCAGATATCCATGACTTCCTTGAGGCCATTGTACATGCCCCGCCCCATGTCGGTGGCAGAGTAGAAGACGCGGCGGCCCTGGCGATGGCGGGCGACGAGACCCTCGTGCGCCATAACTCGCAATACTTGCCGCACACGGGCACGAACAAAGGGACTAATCCGAAGTTGCACTTCGAGCGCTTCGAGAGCCTCGGCGACAAAAAATGCTTCGACCGGCGGCTCGGCAGGCGTGCCAATCATGGTCTCCAACAGATGATACTGCATTGCCAGTTCGTCGTTGCTCCCCATTCCTT
>CAYSUZ010000006.1:0-1366 GCA_964434335.1 uncultured Planctomycetota bacterium
AGCATGTTCTTGGCGGTGAACAGCGCCCACAGGCCTATGGCGTATATCAATCCACAAATCCACATCGCGTCGGCGGACCATTTTTCGCGTTGCAGCATGCCGATGCCGGCTATTAATATCATGAGGCTGTTGACGGCCATGAGTCCGTAGATGGGGACTTCAAGGTTGTAGATTTTTTCGTAGGCCTCGCCGTAAATTTTGTAGTAGTGAAGCGTCGCGGTTCTTGCCCAGAATTGGACGACGAAAGCGAAGAACACTATCCCTAACGCGCCGAGTACAATCGCGTATATGCCGACGATACGCGCAGGTCGCCTGGGGATGTGCTTGCGTAGTGAAGTTGTGCTGTGGCCGGATTCGCTCACATCACCCTCATATTCGCATTGATATATAGTACGGGTTTCGCATGTTTTTATATCGGTATCATCTGGCCCGTAGTTGAGTGCTAGTCGGTGTGGCAGCAAATCTTTGCGAGGGAATTTTGTTGGGCGGCTTAGTTTTCCTCGGGAGCGGAGCGGAGTTCTTCGACTTGTGGCAGGTCTTTGAGTGTGCGCAGGCCGAAGTGTTCGAGGAATTTTTTTGTCGTGCCGTAGAGGAACGGCTTGCCGATGATGTCGGCGCGTCCTGCGATGCGGACGAGCCCTTTTTCCATGAGCGCACGCAGCATTGGCCCGGCCTGGACGCCGCGTATGGCTTCGACGTCGGCGCGCATGATTGGCTGTTTGTATGCGACGATAGAGAGGGTTTCGAGCATCGCGGCGGTGATTTTGCCGCTCTCGGTCGAGCGGAACATGGCCTTGATGTGTTCGACGAAGCGCGGATCGGAAAGCATTTGCCAGCCGCCAGCGATTTCTTCGAGGCGGAACCCGCGCCCTACGGTTTGGTATTCGTTGGCGATGTCGCCGATGATTTCGCGGATTTGCGGGACGGGGCTGCCGAGAACCGAGGCAATCTTGGCGACGGTGAGCGGGCCGTCGGCGACGAAGAGAACGGCTTCGGCGGCGGCGCGCATTTCGGCGGGAGCTACCGGCGCGACTTTTGTTTCCTGCACTATGGGCGTGGTTCCTTCGTCAGCCTGTACGGGCTGCGGCTCTGGCTCGGCGTCGGCCTGTTCGGATAGTTCGTCCTGCGGTGCCTCGACGTTGGGTTGTGTATCGTCGAAGGCGGCGTCGTGGCTGGCGGCGTTGATGTTGTAGGTTTCGCCGTTCGCTTCGGCTGTATTCGCGCTATCGATGTGGGGCTGCTCGTCTGTTGCCGTCGCGGCAGGGATGTTTTCGTCGTTTGGTTTCATTTTTTTCCGTGTGAGATAAAAGAAGCAAAAACACGAGCGGAAAGAATATCAGACGGCGGGGGGGATGTCAAAACTTCC
>CAYSUZ010000006.1:1466-13777 GCA_964434335.1 uncultured Planctomycetota bacterium
TTCCTGTTGCCCTTGTCACGCGACGCCTCAACCACGAAATAAGCAATCCCTTCATACGGGCCTTCCTGTTGCCCTTGTCACGCGACGCCTCAACCACGAAATAAGCAATCCCTTCATCATGGTCCTTAACCGCAGAGGCGCAGAGGACGCAGAGATTTTTTCTGGCAAAAAACGCGTGGCGGTTGTGTCCTGATCTTTTAGGCGGCGAGATGCGTGTGACGAAAATTGTCAGGGGGTATGACGGAATTTGGAAAAAAGACTAAACAACGGCGGCATATCGACCGATAAGTTTTAAACATCAATTAGATTATTCCAAATCTGCATATCCTTTCTATCCTGATAATAATCATCACAACGCCATCGGTCCGTTTTGCCGTGTGCCTGCCAGGGCGCGCAGATCGGGAAATAGTAATCGATGTCTCTGTTGGGAAACATCTATGTTCTTGCTTAAGAAGAAAAACCAAAGTGTCGTCGGTCTGGACGTGGGCATGCGCGAGATCAAGGCGGTGGAGTTGAGCCGCAGTGGAAGCGGATATGCCGTAACGCGTCTGGCAGTCAAGCCGGTGGTCTCGGAACAGGCGACCATCGAAACTCTCAAAAACCTAGCGCAAGAGGCCGGTTTCCGTACTACGCAGACGGTCTCGGCTGTTTCGGGTCGTTCGGTCGTTGTGCGCTACATCACGATGCATCCGATGAACCGCGACGAGTTGAACACGGCGATGAAGTATGAGGCGGGCAAGTATATTCCGTTTAGCCTCGAAGATGTCGTGCTCGATTGCCAGCCGCTGATGGGCGGCGTTGCGGAGGGCCGGATGGGTGCGGAGATGAAGGTGCTGCTGGTGGCAGTCAAGCGCGATCATATCCTTTCGCACGTTGGGCAGCTAAGCCAGGCGGGCTATCATTCCTCTATTGTTGACGTCGATGCTTTTGCACTGGGCAATGCGTTTAATTTTGCGCGTTCGCAGTCTGGGCAGGGTAACAGCGAAAATAATGTGGGCATCGTCGATATCGGCGCAACCAAGACTAGCATCAACGTTTGCTGCTCGGGGGCTTCGTTGTTTACACGCGAGGTGTACTTGGGGGGCAACGATTTTACGAATGCAATCTCGCGGCATCGGGGTCTGAATTTCTTCGAGGCCGAGGGTTTCAAGATGGATACGTCTACCGATGAAACGGAACTTGCTTCGTCTATTAACCTGACGCTCGAGGAGTTGTGCAACGAGATTCAGATGTCGTTTGATTATTTTGAAAACCAGTTTGATGCGCACGTGGGCGAGGTATTGCTTACGGGCGGCGGTTCGCAAATGAAGGGTTTGTCGAGCGGTCTTTCGGAGCGCTTTGGCAGATCCACTGAGATATGGAACCCGCTTTCGGAGATTGAGATCAAAGGAAGCAACCTGGACGAAGCGACTCTGGCGTCGGTCGGGCCAAGGATGGCCGTGGCGGTAGGACTTGCTTCGCGTATTACTTCGGGGAAATTGTCATGATTACTGTAAATCTGATACCGGTGGAACTGCGCTCTACTGTGGCGACTCCTCTGCCCAGAAGATTAATAATTTATGGAGGTGTGACGCTGAATTGCATCGCATTCGTGGTGGGGCTGACGTATTTCCTGGCCACGATACCTGGGATGGAGACGGAGAAGTCGTCGATTAACAGCGAGGTGTATCAGGCGCAGGTTGTCCGCAAGGTCGGCGAAGATTTTGACGGCATGGTTCAGCAGAAGCGCGATTTTCTTGATCGGAAGGACACGATCGACAAGATCGGGAATACGCGTGTTACCTGGGCGAAGAAGCTAGACCAACTTTGGGACATGGTGCCGCCGGAGATGTGGCTGACGTCGTTGATGTTGGTTGAAGGCAAGACGACGTCGAAGGGGACGGATCCTGACAAGCTGGTTATCTGTGGCTACACGGCGGGTTCGGAGGTCTCGAAGGTCAGCGATTTTATCAGTTCGCTGGAGAGGCGTACGCCGGGCAAAGAAAATTTCTACGACATTTTTGATCATATCAAACTCGCCGAACTAATACTCGACGAGGAAAATTTCGTGGAATACGAAGAGGGCGTGGCGACTTATTTTTCGATAGAACTCAGTCTCAAGCCGCTTGAGCCTGAGGCTGGCGGAAAACGAGTTGCGAAGAAATAACCCATAACGATCTGCAAAGGCGGAGAATATTACGGTGGGAACTAAACGGAAAAAATTTAACGAGAAGCAGCTGACCGTGATCTCGGCGTTGGTGGCCGGGGGCATTTTCGTGTTGCTGGTGGGGGGGATTTTCCTTGAATACGGCCACGCTTCTACGTTGACCGAGGAGATCGACGCGAGCAAGTCTTTGCGCGCTGATCTGCGCCGCAAGGAGAGTCAGATACCGCAACTACGCGAGGAGATCAAGTCGCTGGAGCTGGACGTTGAGCGTATGGCGAGGATTTTGCCTAACGATCAGGAGATCGCCGATCTCGTCAAGAATCTCGACAAGATAGTGGAGGGCACCCGCGAGGGCGACGAGGCCATCAAGGTAACGGTTTTCCGTCCCGACGAAGAAAAGAAGGCCGTTTCGTCGCGCAAGAAAAAAGTGGTGACGGAAGATTCGGCTTTTACGCTGCATCCATACATGATTCAGGCGCAGGGGAATTTTTATCAATTAGGGCGGTTTATTAATCAGCTCGAAAATCATATCCGCTTCATCAACGCGCGTTCATTCATGATAGCACTGCCCAAAGACAAGCGGCTGCGCGATTTTTCGCGCAAGTTTGTTACGATCAAAATAATCACCTATACCTACAACAATGGCAAAGACAGGGCACTGGAGACCGACGACGAGAAGCGCGATGTGCCGGAGGAAGTCTTCAAGAATCAGGGCTTTGATTTTGTGCGGCGAGGTCGGCGCGACCCGCTGAAGATGCCGCTGAGCCTGCTAGGGCAGGGCGATTCTATTTTGAAGAACAGTCTTACCAGCGAACAGCAGAGCACGTTGCTGGCACAAGCCGAGCAGATGCTGTTGGAGCTCAAAGAACAGATTGCGATGAAGCTGACGCAACCCGCGCTCAAGAATTATATCGGCATCGAGGAGATATACTCCAAGCGCTTTACCAAGCAGCAGTATTTTGTGCGAATAGGCGAGATTTATGCCGAGGCCAAACGCAGCATCGGTGAGATAAAAGAGGCGGCGACGCTGCACGCGATTATGCGTTCGGAGTCGGCCATAAAAAATATGCAACTGATGTTCGAGATCGCCGATTACGAGGGGATGGTCAAGATGAACGAGCGCATTAAGCGCGAACTTGACGGTGTAAAAGATTTTGATGAGCAGTATCGGGAACAGATAAACAGGCTTGTTGCAGAGTCTGAGAAACTTGCTCAGAGCGCTGCGATTCGTTTGGAAGTGCGCGACGCGGGGGTCAAGATTACGGGTTTTGTGCGGATGAACAAGTCGATAGCGATCCTTGAGGGCAGCATCTATGTCCAGGCGGGGATGGTTATCGAGGTCGGCGGGATTAAATTTGAAGTCTACGAAGTTGATGTGGACAGGGAAGTGATAGTGCTGGGCTACAAGGGAGAACATATCGAGATTAAGGGGCCTGCGCCTCGTCCGCCGATACTCTCGCAACCCAGGAAAGACGAGCCTTTGCCTGACGAAGATGATTCCGACAAAGACTCGCAAAAGGACAATGAAAACCCGGGCGGGGACGCACCCACGCAGCCGGGCGGTTTAGGCAAACCTACTTAGATACAGAGGCCGGGTCTATGGGGACCGGCATAACGGGAACAGCCCCTTGGGGGCTGACGATTCGGGAAAATTTTATTTTGGAGCATGTTATGCGCTCTCCCAAAAGAATAAAGATTGCAGTCATAACGGTAGTTGCTTTGTTGGCCGTGTGTTTTTCGGCTTGCGGGAGCACCGTTAAGGAAAAACTCACCAACGATGTGAGAGCCTACGACTACGACAGATACACTATCGAGGTTGTCAACAAGCCTTTCGGCGAGATAGTCAAGGAGATACAGCAGATCGCGGGGATTAACATCCTGCCTGGGCAGTTTGCCGATGTGCCGGTGAGTATCGTGATGGGCACGGAGCAGGATTGGCGCGATGCGTTTGTAATCATTCTCTCGCAGATCAAGGCTGACATTGATGTAATCAACCCTACTACCATCAAAGTGATTCCAACGCCTAAGATCGACTTCGAGAATACTTTAATCAGCAAGGCGATCTATATCCTGGCGAAGTCCAGCGGCAAGAACGTAATCATTGACCACGACATCGAGGATCGCAATATAACGATCCATCTCGAAGGAGTGGACTTTGAGGACGCGCTGCGGGCAATCGCCGAGGCGGGCGGATATGAGATGGTTAAGCAGGGCAATAATCTCTACCGTGTTGCATCGGCGGCGACGTTGCGCATGCAGCTCGTTACGACCAAGATCGAACTTAAATATCTGCGGCCTGATTCGCAGTATAAGCCCTACATCTCGGCGCAGGTGGCGATTCATCCGGATTCGAGCAAGAATTTCGATCCAACTGATGAAAATCAGACGCCATCGAAACGCTTCCCGCTGCTGTTGGCTATCAGGCAGATGCTGACGCGCGATCCGGAAGATACCGAGAAAACTATCGGCAACATCGAGTATATCTCGGCGACGAATACGCTGATAATCACCGACGTCAAGACCAAGATTGAGCAGATCACCGGTATTATTAAGGAGATTGATCGCGCACCGTATCAGGTGATGATCGACGTGAAATTTGTTACGACTTCCAACACCGACTTCTTTGATTTCGGCGTGGATTTCACCAACGGCCTTACCGGCTACGCTACCGGCTCGTCGACGTTCATAAGTTTCCCGTTTACGGCCGCCAGCAACGCTCTGGGTTCGGCGTTTGGCGCAATTTCGAGCAGATCACGCAGCGGTGCATCGGGTATCGGTGCTGGCTCTGATTTCGGTCTCTGGCTCGATCCCGATCAGGACGGCAGTGCTGATCGCGTGCCGTTTACGTTTGGCTCGCTGGGCTTTGATCAGTTGCAGGCTACGCTTCGACTGCTCAAAGATGACCAGGCTACTGAAATTGTCCAGCGTCCGCAGATCATGACGATGGACCACAAAGAAGCCACGATTTTTGTCGGGCAGAAGGTGCGCTATGCGCGGACAACCGCAGCGACTAACAGCCAGGGCGGTTTGTCGTTCTCTATCGAAGAGGACACCAAGTCGCCGGTTGATACCGGTTTTCAGCTGTTCGTCATTCCGCACGTAATTAAGGGCGGCGTTGACAAGAACGGTAATATGGTTGCCGATCGTGTGATGATGACCGTCATTCCCGAGTCCGAGACGCTGGTCGGCACGACTTCGCCGATCGCGGGTTTTGACCGGTTCGAAGGCACCGAGACCTCTACGGGCAGCACGGTTGTACTCGATCTGCCGCAGGTCGCGTCTTCGACGCTGGTGACTACTATGATGCTGAAGAGCAACCAGACCGCCGTCATTGGCGGGCTGATTACCGAGCGTGACAGCGAACGAATTCGCAAGGTACCATTCCTGGGCGATATTCCGATTTTGGGCTATCTGTTCAAGAACAAGGTGCACAATATCGTCAAAAGCAACCTCATTATTTTTATTACGCCGCGGATTATTTATTCCGACTCTGATATCGAAGACATTCTCGACAGGGAAACCAAACTCAACCAGCGCAACTATCCCAACAAGTATCCGCAGACCGATGAGAATGGCGTCGAGCAGAAACGCAAGCGCGATATCGAGGATACGTACAACAAACTCTTGGGCCGCAACGATAGATACCGCGAATGGCAACGCTACGACGATCCTTACGGTGTCGGCAAACTCAAAGACAAGCCCAAAGCCAAACCCGAGGCCGCGCCAGAAGCAAAGCCCGAAGCAAAACCCGAAACGAAGCCTGAGGCCGCGCCGCAGGCCGATGAGAACGAGTAACAGAACCAGGGGCTGGGAACAAATAGGAAGAAAAAAGATGACAGACAACAGGAAAACAATACGAGAAAACTAGAGAAAACTATTTCCCGTTTCCCCTATATTCTAGGTGGTGGAGGGCTTGAGGCCGCACGGTCACAAGCCCTTCATCGTGTAATAATCGGGCCTGTTGATGGCGAGAGCTGATCGTTATGAATCTTATAAAAGAATTAGCATCAAATTCATACGACACTTGAACAAGAACTATATGACCCTGCATCACCACCAAATCGCCTTGACAAAGTAAGGCCGTAACAGTATATTCCTGCTGTATTTGCCCGCAAAGAGTTCGTCCGATATGGAGACTGGCATTGAGTAACAAGAAAATGATAGTTGTCGGTTATGTGGTTGCCGAGAGGAAAGCGGCTGCGAAATCACGAGTAATATCAGCGTGCGCGGCGATATGTGGGAAGATTGGTAACCGATGAAAGTTATACTGATACAACCGACGATAGTGCTCGATGGGGGGCAACTGCTAAAGAAGGAAAAGTGCGACGTAATGCCTTGTCTGGGGCTGCTGGCAGTGGCTGCCTGTACTCCAAAGGACGTCGAGATTGAGATAATAGAGGAGTGCTACCAGGATTTAGACTTCGATGCCGAGTGTGATTTGGTGGGGCTGTCGTCAATGACCCATTGCAGTGGCAGAGCGTACGAAATTGCTCGGGAGTTCAGGCAAAGAGGCAAGAAGGTAGTAATCGGCGGGTGGCACGCATCGCTCTTTGCCAATGAGGTACTTGAGCACTGCGACGCAGTCGTGGTCGGAGAAGCCGAGGGCGCGTGGACACGTGTAATAGAGGATTTTCGCTGTGGCCGGATGGAGGGGTGCTATAGTTCCGATGACTTAGCTGATCTTATAACCCTCTCGCCGCCGCGCATGGACTTGCTGGACAACAAGACGTACGAGAATTGCATGTGGCCGGTCCAGACATCCCGCGGCTGCCCGAACAGATGCCAGTACTGTTGCATTAACAAACTATTCAAAGGGCATTACCAAGTATTTCCGACGCAGGACGTAATACGCAACATCGAGAATTGCCCTTCGAAGAACATTCAATTCATCGACGACAATCTCGTTGTTAACATCAAACGCACCGAGGAATTGTTTAATGCAATAATACCGCTGGGAATCAAGTGGACAAGCTCGGCTGACATTCGAATCGCCAAACAACCCAAAATCCTCGATCTCTTCAAGCGGAGTGGTTGCAATTCTTTGAACATCGGTCTGGAAAGCATAAACCAGAATGCGTTGGATAGCGCTGGCAAGAAGTTTAACAAGGTGGAGGAGTACGCAGAGAGCCTGAAAATAATTAGCGAGGCGGGAATCGACACGACCATCAATTTCATGTTCGGATTCGAGGAAGACCACAAGAATGTCTTTGCCAGAACAATGGAATTCATCGACAAGAGTAAACCGGTGTGGGCGCACTTTACCATCCTTACACCGACTCCCGGCAGTCCTTTGTGGGACAAACTTGTTGCGGAAAATCGCATCTTTGACCGGGACTGGTTGCACTACAATGGAATGCATGTCGTCTTTGAGCCTAACAACATGATGGCCAAAGAACTCGAGCGGAACTACTGGGGAATGCACAGGAAATACCTGTCGTATCATCGGATTTTTAAAAGAAGTCTCCGCAATGGGGCAGGGAATTTCTTGGCTGCCTGGAGATTCAACACAGCGATACGCAAAAAATTCAAAAAGAACAAGAAAGCAATCTATTATTAATCCCGGTAGAGCGGTGAGGTAAAATCTTCGCATCCTTCGTGCTAAAAATAAAAAAGGCGACCCTTTGCGGAGTCGCCTTTTGTTTTGTTTGTGTGATTGATTATGCAACGCGTTTGCGGATGATACCCGCGAGGCCGAGAACGCCCGCGCCAATCAGGATGATCGTGCCGGGTTCGGGGAGACTGCCGATAGCGATGAGTTTGCCAGGTTGCTGCAGGGACGAAATCTGCCAGCCGTTGTAGACATAACCGTTAAGTTGGAATGTGCTGGCACATATGCCGCCGTATTCTTCGGAACCTTCGGGCATGTAATAGATGTTGTAGCCGTTTAGGTCAACGCCAGCGCCTTCTTCAATGGAAAGACCGTAGCAGTAGATGTCGGATTCGAGTCGATACCACAACGAGCTTGTCGTGCTGCCGGAGAAAACCAGATTGCCTACTGCGAAGTTGTCAGTGAGACCAGCCAAACTGTCACTCATGTCGACAACATTGCCCATGCGGATAATTGTTTGGTCCCATTCGCCCCAGGCACCCTCTGGTCCCCCCTGGGGATCCCAGCCAAAACCGCCCCAAGCCATAATCAAGGTAGTGTGCGTCATGTCGAATTCGGTATTGAGAGTCGAGATGCTATTAAAGCTGCCCCACGTCTCAATCGTGGCTGAGCTGCAAGTAGTGCCATCGGCAATGTAGCTGTTTGCACCAACAATGACACCTTCGCCAGCGGATATGAACGAGCCGTCGCTGGTGTTAAGAATACCATCAGCGGTGTTGTTGCCTGTATCCAGCGCGCCGAGGCTCAATTCGCCTGCGACATCAATCGTACCGCCATTCATCAAGTTATACGTACCCGAACCGGCATATGTATTCGCAAAGCCGCCAGTATAATAGTTACCGACACGCAGGTCTCCATCACGCTTTGCGCCCTCAGTATCTGTCCAACCACTTATGGCAACATCGCCGCCAACTTGATTGAATACCGCATCGGTAAGCGCAGTTTCATTCCTACCAACGATGAGTTCACCTGTTACATCAAGCGTACCGCCGGTCATGTTGTATACACCTTGACCATTGTGGTTTCCATATTGGTCATTATTGTAGCCAATATAAAGATTATCTGCTTGAACTGTGGAGTCGGTTTGGTTAAAGGTGCCCTGCCCCTCGTATCCGACGATGAGCTCTTCACCAACAACCAAATCCGAACCGGCTGTCATCGTGTAAGTTCCAACACCGCCCTCTTCGTAGCCGAGGGGCAAAAATTGTGATTCTACATCTGTACCGTTTTGATTAAAGTAACCTGTTCCAGACTTACCAACAAAAATCTTGGCCGAGAGCGTACCACCGTTATGGTTATACGTTCCAGCACTGCCCACGGCCTCGCCAAGATAGATAGCGGGATCATGTGTGGCTGTGGGGCCAAAACTTCCGCTGTCATGATTGACAACACCAACACTACCGTCTGCTCCACCAATGATTAAGAAGCCAGCGCTCGACATTGCAATGTCGCCGCCGTCAATGTTGAGAATGCCAGTGGAATTCTCTCCGTTGGCAATAAAGAGTTCGCCAAAATTCCCAGAGATTGTCAACGTTGTGCCGGTAAGGATATCCATCGTCACACTGGTGCCTGCGCCGTTGGCAAGGATTAATTTAGAGCGATCACCAGTAATCGACAAAGCTCCACCAGCAGCAATGTTGATCGCTCCGTTAGCGCCCGCTTCATTTTCAACAATGAAATTGACGTAGTCGCCAGAGACGGTCATAGTTGCGCCGTTGGCGATGTTGAGTACTCCGGTGCTGCCAGAGGCATTGCCTATAACCACATCCACATAGTCGCCGGTAACATTCAGATTGCTGCCGCTATCAAGATTGTATGTTCCGTTGCTGCCGGATTCTACGCCGACTATCAGAGATGTAGCCAAGCCATCGTATGCGTTGCCAGTAGCTGTGAAATCGATGGTGCCGGAGTAGTGCTCAAACACGCCTGTGCCGCCACCGCCAATGACTGCTGTTCCCATCTCTAAAGCATCAGCGTTAAAGTTGTAGGTGCCGTTGCTGCCAGCGTTTTCACCAACCCACAGGCCAGTGCCAACGTATGAGACATTCTGATTAAAGATGCCTGTGCCATCTACGCCAACTTTAACATCAAGGTCGGAGTAGCGTGCTTGAAGTGTGCCGCCGTTGAAATTGTACGTTCCAACACCAGTGGCATTTTTGCCTATATTGATAACACCTGCCTTAACGGTACCACCGGTTTGGGTAAAGATACCGGTTCCACTGTAACCGACAGACAGATACGATAACGTCTCATAAGTTCCACCGGTAACGTTCATCGTTCCGACGGAACCTGCGACTGAGCCGACTTTCAGGTATGCCTTGAGAATGGCTGTGCCACTTAAATTGTAAGTGCCGCCATAACCATCACCATTACCTAGACTCACTACGTAAAGATAGCCGCCCGACATACTTCCGGCCGAGTGGTTAATGATGTTGCCTGTGGTCGTGTAGCCTACTTGTATTACGTAAGGCAAATAGGTAGGTGTGGCTGTGATGTTAATCGTACCGCCATTGTCGAGATACGCTGCGTCGCTGGGAAAAAATTCGCCCGGAAGATCGCCGGTTACAATATAGAAGACCTCGTTTTCCTCGTCGTGGCAATAGTGGTCCCAGTTTGCTCCGTCGTTCCAATCGGCCGTAGCAGCATTCCAAACATAATCATATCTCGAAGGGAGACCGGGGTAAGAGGCGAATGCCGAGGCCGAAAAGAGCAGGCAGAGTACAGCGAATAGAAATAGTTTTTCCTTCAACATAATCAAACTCCAAATAATGACCTGTGACTTAAATAATTGACCAAACACACCATAATAATATCCCACAATATCGATATTAAAAAGTGTTTTTTTGCAAAAAACTTGGATACAGACTAACACTAGTTAGCCTTGTAGTTGTGAAAAACACATCTAAATCGCCATAAACCACATCAAAAACACAAGTAACATAATATCTCCAAAAACTACTCGCAAAGCATAATGTTCGAGGAAATCTTCGATACGGTAAGTTTTTTTGAAATTCCCAACGCTCTCCACCCAATCGCACAATCTTATAGCCAGCAATGAAGGAGTAAGAAGTGAGTCAACGCACAAAAAAAAGGCCGCCTCGAAGGGCGGCCTTGTGGTCGTTCGTTTCTCATATAGTCAGGAGAAGATACCCGATCCAAAAACATCTTCGCCGTCTTCCTTGCGCGGCGGCGTGTAACTGGTACTACCCAGCGCACCGTCGAGTTCGGCATCGAGCTTGCCCTCGCCGCCATCACCAAAACCATCGTCCAGGTCATGACCGTATGTCTCATCGGGGGTCTCTTCCTTGACGCCGAAACCCGCCACGACTTCGTCCACATCCATATCCTTGGCGTAGTCGTGTCTGATTTTCTCTTCCTTCTCAGGCTTGGCCTCTGTCCTGGGCTTTTCGGAGTTGGGTTTCTTGTTTTTCGTTCTGTCCTCTTGTGCCGATTTCCCCTTGGCACCACATTCGTCCATCTCGAAATCATCGTCGCCCAACGGCACGTAGCCCTCCTGCTGTGATTTTTCGACTTCCTCAGAATAGGCCACCAAAATCCGCGTCTGCAATTTTTCGCGACAATCCGGGTTTATCGGATGCGCAATATCAACATGCAATTTCGAGCGACCCTTCGCATCGCGGCTGCTGCGATCTGCGCCCAGTCTGCCACCACACTCGTTGCAATACTTCGCCCGCAGATGATTCTTCGTCGAGCATTTCACACACTTGTCGGCCAGCTTCCGGCTCGGCATCGCCACAAATGGGCCGCTGCTGCCTTCGATAATTTTCAAATCTCGTATCACAAAGTCGTCATCGAGAGTAATGCTGCAAAACGCCTGAAGCTTGTCCTGGCGATTACTCATCAGTTTTACTCGCACCTCGGTAATGTTCACAGTTGTCTCCTCGGGTTATTTATTAGGCCGAATATATGACTCCACCATATATACTGCGTGTCCTGTCTCGTCGAGCAATCCCATCCCTGCCTTCTGCGCCTCTTCGTCCGTAGCGCACAGCCCCAATACCGTCGAGCCGCTTCCACACAAAAGTGCGCCGCCGGAACAGGCACGCGCCACAATCTCTTTTATCTGTTTGATTTCCGGATAAAGATCGTAGGCTGCTTTTTCTAATTTATTAAAAAATCCTCCGCGTAAAATTTCATTCAAGTCGAACAAACCTCCATCGAAAAGTTTAGACCCAACCTTTTCAAGTGTCAAGGCAATTTTAAGATTGTGATAAACCTCTGGTGTCGAGACATGAATCCCCGGAGCAACGAGAACAAAATGCAGTCGCGCATTTGACTCCAACTTTTGCACCTTCTCGCCGCGCCCACGACACAGCGCCGTCCCGCCTGTTACGAAAAACGGCACATCCGAACCCAGCCCGGCGCCCAGCCTCATCAGAGACGCCTCGGTCAGCCCCAGCTCCCACATCTCGTTGAGTCCGCACAAAACCGCCGCGGCATTGCTGCTCCCGCCGCCCAAACCACCGCCCGCAGGAATTTCTTTTTCAATGATACGCCGCCCACCGCGATCTACACCGCATTCTGCACGCAGCGCCT
>CAYSUZ010000007.1:0-13539 GCA_964434335.1 uncultured Planctomycetota bacterium
CACCAGATGAATATTTTTGACGCCGCCCGCCGCTAATAACGCCGACGAAACTGGCTCTACCGACCAGCCACGGTCTTGTCGTAACGCCGAGAGCGGTGTGCATTTCAACAACTTCATGCCAGGCCTTTCAGTATTTACGGGTGTTTGAGCATCCGTTTCAGAATTTTTCCGGTCATCGATCGCGGCATTTCCGTTACGAATTCAATCTCGCGCGGTCGTTTGTAATCCGCCAGATGCTCGCGGCAATGCGCTATGATTTCGGTGGTGCTGATATCGCTGGCGTGTTCGCCGAGGATGATAAAAGCCTTTGGCACTTCGCCTCGCACCTTATCATTCACGCCGATAACGGCGGCCTCGTCTATCGCGGGATGCATTTCCAATACGTCTTCAATCTCGCCCGGGCTGATGTTTTTGCCCGCCGAGATAATGAGTTCTTTTATCCGGCCAGTAATCCTCAGGTGACCGGAATCCTCCACCAGCCCCAGGTCTCCGGTATGCAGCCAGCCCTCCGCGTCAATCGTGCTGCGGGTTTCGTCGGGCATGTTCCAGTAGCCCTTCATCACGCACTCTCCTCGCACGCATATCTCGCCTTGCGCCCCCGTGTCCAGCACGCTGCTGTCCTCGCCCATTATCGCCACTTCCAGATTGTCGAGCGGATGCCCTACGCTTCCGGGCAGGACGCTGCCAAGGCGGTTGATCGAAATTACCGGCGAAGACTCGGTCATTCCATACCCCTCCACCAATTC
The DNA here is from genome assembly GCA_964434335.1 of uncultured Planctomycetota bacterium. Classification (GTDB taxonomy): domain Bacteria; phylum Planctomycetota; class B129-G9; order B129-G9; family B129-G9; genus JAUWEX01. Next base: position 747 of record CAYSUZ010000007.1, read on the forward strand.
CGCGCCGGATATTTCTCTAAAGCGCGTACACAAATCCGCCGTCAGCGCCTCGCCTCCCGCCACGCACAGCCGCAAGCTCTCTGGCTTGCGCCCGGCTTGTGCAAAAGCTTTCAGCATCGCCCGGAACATCGACGGCACCGCTACAACCAGCGAGACATTGTGGCTGTCTATTATTTTGGGCACGGCACTCGGCACGAAACGCTGCATCATTACAATTTGGTTGCCCTGCAGCAATGGCAGCAGAAACGTGCAGGTCAATCCGAAGGTGTGAAACAGCGGCAGCAGGCACATAAACACGTCCTGCTCCTCGACCCGCATCGCCCGTAGGCAACCCTCGATATTTGAGAGTATGTTGCGGTGTGTCTGCATCACGCCCTTTGGCTGCGCCGTTGTCCCGGCGGTATACAGCAACACTGCCACGTCGTCGGGCTTCACGTCCGGCGGCGCAACCGCCATCGGTTTTGCCGTAGCGAGGATCTCTTCAATAAGAATTATCTTCAACCCGGTCGCGGCTATGCTTGCCGCCATCGGTCCTGCCGTTATGATTGTGTCGACTTGTGAGTCCGCGATAATGCCCGCTATTTCGCCGGGCTTGAGCAGGAAATTCACGGGCACGACTGTGCGGCCCGCCAACGAAATTCCCACAAATCCCGCCGCATAGCCGATGCCGTTGGGCAGCAACAGCGCGACATTGGGCTGCTGAGTCTCGGCATTGACCCGCGCTGCGACATTGGCTGCCGCGACAAGCAGTTCCCCATATTTCACTCTCTTTTCGCCTTCGCGTGCAATTTCGCGTTGGGGCTGCGCCTGTGCCGCGCTCAAAAAACGCGCCGGGATGGTCATAGGAAAGGGATTCATCATTACACCTCAAAAAAACTTCGGGTGGGTTGTTTTCAGGATGGGATTATATCGCGTGTGTGCGCGCAATGCAAACCACTACCGCTGCCAGGGTTCTATATGATAGTGAATAACTATGCTTGCAACGTGGTTGCGAAAAAAGTGCTTACTGCTCGCTTGGGTGCAGGCTTAGCCTGTCGTTGAGCATGACATCTTCGTGGCCGGTTATTCCTTTCGGGCGCGATTCGTTGTCGGCATATAGTTCATCGAGCACACCACCTTTGGCCAACTGCACAAACACCCCCGCAACCTCGGCGTCAAATTGCGAGCCTGCGCGTTCGCTTATTATTTCAATCGCACGCCAGTGCTCCAGCGGCTTGCGGTAGGGTCTGTCGGAGACCATCGCATCGTACGCGTCGGCTACTGACAAAACGCGCGCCTCTAGCGGAATCTGCTCGCCAGACAAACCGAGCGGATAGCCGGTGCCGTTCATGTTTTCGTGGTGGTGTCGGATAATGGGTACTACGCGCTGGAGAAATCCTACGGGCGAGACGATCTCGACGCTTATTTCGGGGTGAGTCTTTATTGCCTCCATCTCCTCGCGCGCTAGGCGGCCCTTTTTGGAGAGTATATCCATCGGCACGCCGATCTTGCCGACATCGTGGAGAAGGCTGGCGTATTCGAGATTATCAAGGCTGCGCGAATCAAAGCCCATTTTCTCGCCGATCATTCGTGCGATAGCGCCGACTTTGTAAGCGTGCCCCTTGATATAAGGATCCTTCGCCTCTGCTGCGGCCAGTAGGCAATGCACTGTATCTACGTAGACCTGCTCCATTTCCGTGGCCTGTTGCTGGCGCTCGCGGCGCAATCCCTGCAACTCCCTGTTTACCAGCATCAGCCGATCTTCGAGCCGATGAATTTTTATCTGGGCCTGTATTTGCGAGATCAGGTCGCGGTTGGAAAATGGCCGCGTTACCAAAATATCTGGTTGGTATCGCTTCTTGCTTGATTTGCTTCGGATGTCTTCGGGCACACACATGACTATCGGGACGTGTATCTTGAGGGGGTCGCGCTTCATCGTTGCGCAGATGTCGAAACCGTCGATACCGCTTAGTGAAAGGTCGATCAGCACGATCTCGGGATATTCTTCGGTGAGGATATTGAGTGCTTCCTCGCCATTTTGTGCCTGCAATACCTCGAAGTTTTCGTTTTCGAGTAATCGCGTAAGCAACCCCAGTGTTCCGGGTCTATCTTCAACGACGAGAATTCGGTCTTGCACGAGGAAAGTTCCTTCCTGACAATTCGCCTAATTTTACGATTAGCAATTTCTGCCCAAGCGACGGGAATCCCGAGGGACGCCACTAATCAAATTTATCGTCAAAAAACTCGGCCCCCTTTAGGCCCGAATCGCCTGTTTTTCGCATGAAAACGCATTTTTATGCAAAATTTTCCTCATCATGCAAACTTTTGCAAATCTCGCTAAAAATGTCATTGATTTGTGATATGATAACAGCGATCAGGACAAACTAAGGTGACAGATGAATCGGGAAGTCGAAATTATCATTTCGCCCGCAGCCTGCGGCAAAACCGAACTCGTGCTCGATCGTTATCGCGACGCGGTTCGCGCTCGGGGCGAGGGCAGCGGAGTGTTGCTGCTTCTGCCGACGGCGCTCGCGGTCGACCAGGCCAAGGCCCGCCTGATGGCTCGCGGGAAAATCGATGCTGTCTTCGCGCCCAACATTTGCAGCTTCTACGACTTCGTCAACCCTATTATCCTGCACAACTCCCAGATATCAAGCGAAGTCAGCGAAGCCCAGCAGCACGCAATCCTGCATCGCATCGTCGAATCGCTCAAACGCGCCGGCACTCTGCCTACACTCATGCCCTCTACCGGCTTCGGCGGCTTTGTTGACAGCCTTATTCGCCTTTTCGAGGTGCTCAAAGAAGCCACCGTTCGTCCCGATCAACTCATCGAGGCCTACCCCGAACCCGGCACGCGCGAGCACGAACTCGCTATCATTTATAGCCGCTACCAGGACTATCTAACCAAAAACAACCTCTACGATTCGCAGGGCAAACTCTGGCGCGCCGGTCGCTTGATAGAAAAAGGCCACCGCGAGCCATTTCAGGATGTCGATGAAATGCTTATCGATGGTTTCGCCGATTTCACCACCGCCGAATTCGACATCATCCGCGCTATGGGCCAACACTGCGCGCGCATAACCTTCACGCTGACCTGCGAGACCGATTCACGCGCCGACCTCTTTGGTAACACCCGCGCGACTCTGGAACTCATCAGGCGTTTTTTCAAAAATGCAAAAATACGCAAGCTCGATTCGCCCGAATCCGTGTCGGGCCGCGCCCTTGACGAATCGCGCCTCTTTAGCCGCGCCGATCTCCCGCGCAGGCCCACGCCCGGCAGCGTAGCGATAGTCGGGATGCCCTCGCGTGCCGACGAAATCGCCGAGGTCGGTCGCCGGATAAAACGCATGATCGTCGAAGACGGTCGCTCGCCCGCCGACATCGCAGTCCTTTACCGGGCGCAGGGCGGCTACGATACGTTGATCAACGAAATCTTCACCGAGCAGGGCCTGCCGTTTTACATCGACGCAACCAGGCCGATTTTGCGTCTGCCCGAACTACGCGCGTTGATGCGAATGGTCAATCTTCCCGCCGAAGACTTTTCCTGCCGCGCCGTGTGCCGTTTCATCAAGGCACTCCGCGCCGCACCGGTTTTCGAAGGCATAGACGATCCCGCAACCGCGCTGGACTACTGTGCGCGTCGGGCCGGAATCCTTCGCGGACGCGATACGTGGCTGCCGCGACTGACTGCCTGGCGCGACCGACTTGCCGCAGATGTTGCCGTGGCACCGCCTGAGCGTAGCGCCGGGCTGGCCGAAAAAATTGCTATCGCCGAGCGAGGACTCAAAATAGCGCAAATATTTTTCGAGGAAACCGAAAATCTCCAGGTTTCCAAAACGCCCGCCTTGCACGCTGCCGAGATTCACCGCCTCGCAGAAACCTTTGGTCTGGACGCCGGGCCGCTCTACGATACGGTTCGCGGCGAACTCAAAAAAATCGCCGCTCTGCCCGATGTCTCCAACATCGTTATGACCTACGAAGTATTCGCCGAGCATTTCCGTGCGGTCAAAAACTATCGCCAAAAATGGTCGGGCGGCGATCGCGCATGTAGCATCATCGTGACCGACGTGCTCAAGGCCCGCAACGTTGTATTCCCGGTCGTCTTTTTGGTTGGCATGGCAGAGCGCGAATTCCCGCGCCCCATTTTGCAAAACGCCTTCATTAACGACGCCGAGCGCCGCGAGATGAAACGTACCGGTGGGCCTAGCCTGCCCGAATCCGGCGACGAACAGGGCAAAGAAATGCCGCTGTTTTACAACGCCATAACCCGCGCCGCCGAGATGCTCGTGCTGACCTATCCCGCGCTCGACGCCTCCGGCAACGAAGTGCGACGTTCCTGGTATCTGGACGAAATCGAACGCGCTTTCGACAACATAGTCTCCGATGTCGGTCTCGTTGCCGCGTCTGCGCCGCCGCTGTCCCGAGCTACGACTCTCCGCGAGGCCGCCGCCGCGTTTGTCCAAGAGGCAAAGTCCGGCGCAGCGCCCGCACCACCTCGTGCGCTCAACACTGCCGAACTTGCCGCGCAAATCGTCGTCGACAGCGCACGCGATTCTTTCGACGACTTCGGTCGCTTTGATGGTGTGCTTACCGACAGCAGCGCCAAAAAAATTCTCGCCGAAAGCCTTGACCGCACCGTATTCAGCACCTCGCGCATGAATTCTTTTCTGGCGTGCCCTTTTACATATTTTTGTTCGCGCGTGCTGCGTCTTGACAAGATGCCGCGCCCGTCAGCAGGCGTTACGCCGCTGGAATTGGGCACTTGGTATCACACGAATTTGCAGCGTTTCTATTCCGAACGCGTACAGCCCGCCGCTGTGACAAAGGACAATCTCGAAGCGGCGCAAAGCAGGATGGCCGAAATTTGCGAGGAGCATTTCCGCAGTCTTTGTGAGACAGGTGTTGTTCGCCATGATCGGATTTTTGCGATAGAACACCGGCAGATGGCCGCAAAACTCGCCGCGGTGCTGGAGTACGAGGCGGGCAAAAACGAATCCGAAATTACGCAGCCAACCTATTCCGAATTTGGCTTTGGCTTTGCCAAGCCCAAGCCCGACGCCGATCCCAAATCTGTTGTGCAGACCTTTGATCTTGATTGCAATGGCCGCACCGCGCGTTTCCGCGGCTATGTTGATCGAATTGATTTCGGCCCCAATAATGAGGTGGTTATCAAGGACTACAAGTCCGGCGGGGCTCCCTTGATGGGTGCAGTTGCCGAAGGCACCGACATTCAACTGCCGCTATACGTCATGGCCGTGCGAGACCTTTTGCTCGAAGGCAAGGCGATGGACTATCGTGCGCACTACGTTATTCTCAAAGAATCCCGCACGACTACAACAGTTAAAGATGGCAACAAACGTTACAACCTTGCGGAGATCCTCGACGCAGCGCATGATTCCATTGCCAATGCGCTGGAAGCGATTGCCGACGGGCGTTTCCCGCCGCAGCCGAGCAAGGCGTGTCCCCATGATTGCCCGTGCGTAACGGCCTGCAAATATAGCAAGAGAAGGATCGAGAAAAAGAGTGAGTGAGCGCAAACCTACAAACGAACAGAAACGTGCCATCGAAACGCTGGACGAAAATGTCTTCGTTACTGCGGGCGCAGGCACCGGCAAGACCTTCGTCCTGACCGAGCATTATATGCAGATACTCCGGCAGTCTGTCGCGTCGGTCTCGGAGATACTCGCGGTAACTTTTACCGACAAAGCCGCGCGCGAGATGCGCGAGCGTATCCGCGAACTTTGTCGCGCCGAGGAGAGCGCGGGCGAGCAACAGGAGTTTTGGAGCGGCGTCATGCACGATCTCGACGGCGCACGCATTGGCACGATACACGGCATGTGCTCGGCGATTCTCCGCGAATACCCGCTTCAGGCCGGGTGCGATCCGTCGTTTGGCGTTCTTGATGAAAGTGCCGCAACGATTCTCCGCGCCGAGGCGGTCGAGACTGCAATAGAGACTTTGCTGGAGCGCGATGATACCGATTTCGCGGCGGTCGTTAACGAGTATGGTTTGCAAAGTGCGATGAGCATTCTCTTCGATCTGATACAGGATGCCGAACGTTTTGCGCGCGCTTCGGAAATCATGACCGCGCTTGACGACAAAGCGCTCGCGGCGATGTGGAAAGAACGTTTTGAGCGATGGCGCGAGAAAGCCATTTATGATTGTGTCGCCGCGCCCGATGTCGAGGCGCAGATCGCGATTCTTCGGACAACGCCCGCCGATGTCTCCGACGACAAGATGGAAGTCGTTCGTCTGCGCGTGCTCAATGTGGTCGACGAGATCCGCAAGGGTGTGAATATGGAGCAGCGATTCAAGCTCGCGGACGAAATTCTCGGAGTCAAGTTGAATGGCGGCTCGAAGAAAAATTGGGGCCGGGTTGAGATGCTCCAGCAAGTCAAAAAGGCTGTTGGCACTGTCCGCGAGCGCTTCAAAGATATTGTCGGGCTGCTCACAGAACCCGAATCCCATCCCGAGCGAACGGCGGCGCTTGCGCGTTCGGTCTGGCGTATCGGCAGCTGTGCGTTTGATACATTTTCGGCGCTCAAGGTTGCGCGCGGGGTGCTTGACTTTGACGACCTTCAGATCAAGACCCGCGACTTGCTGCGGTGTGATGCAGGGATGCGAGCCGCGCTCCGCGCTCGCACGCGCTTTGTCCTTGTCGACGAATTTCAGGACGTCAACCCTATCCAGAAAGAGATCGTCTACATGCTTGCCGGAATGGGTCAGTTTGCCGCCGACAACTCCGCGCACCTGATGGTTGTGGGCGATGCCAAACAATCGATATACCGCTTTCGCGGCGCAGATGTTACGGTTTTCAACAATCTGCGTGACGAGCTGGTTGCCGCCGGCGATTCCTGCGTGCTCTCAATTGATCGCAATTTCCGCACCGCCTCCGATGGAGTGGCGCTGTTCAATATTCTGTTCGACCGCATTATGCCGCGCGGTGCAGATGTGGAGCCGTACTGCGCGGTCAGCGACACTGCTGTTGCCCACAGGCCCGCAGCTTCGGGCGGGATCTGCGCGGAGATGCACGTGGCACTGTTTGATGGCGAAGAAAAAATATCGGCACAACAGAGGCGCGACTACGAGGCCGACATGCTCGCACATCGCATACGCGAGATGGTTGACGGTGATGAATGTGGTTACGGCGATATAGCTATTTTGTTCCGCGTCCTTGCGGGCCGCTCGAAAACCCTCGAACGTGCCCTGCGCGAATACGACATACCCTATCACGTGACAGCAGGCAGTGGTTTTTACGGCTGCGCCGAGATTGCCGAGCCGATTAGTGCGCTGCGCTTTGTCGAAAATCCGCAGGACGATTACGCGCTGTTGACGGTGCTTCGCTCGACGATGATGGGCCTCGACGACAACACGCTGTTCTGGATCGCCCGTTGCGAGGGTGCATGTTTGTGGAAAAAACTTTTCGCCTTCGATGCGACCGACCGACTTTCGCCCGAACAGGCGCAATGTTTCGAGCGTGCGCGCGAAATCCTGCGCTCGCTTACGGAAGCCGCCGCCGATCTCGACCTCTCAGGAATCCTGCGCAAACTGCTGGCCGAGACGAACTACGAGGCCGTGCTGCTTGCCTCCTTCATGGGCGAGCAAAAAGCAGCCAACGTGCGCAAGCTTCTCGACCTTGCCCGTTCGTTTGAACAGCCCGGCGGGCTGGCGGCGGGAGATTTTGTCGATTATGTTGACGACCTGTTGAGCAATGAAACACGCGAGAGCCAGGCCGTTGCTGTCGGCGAGCGCGACAACGTCGTGCGCCTGATGACTGTTCACAAGTCCAAGGGCCTGCAATTTCCGGTGGTGATTCTGCCGGACGCGGCCTATGCACCGGGGAAAAACACACACGTTCCGAGTTGTGTCGCCGACGAGCAACTTGGCATTATTGTCAAGCCCCCCGAAGACCCTGCCGGGAAGGTTGACGGCGTAGCTCGCGGTGTCTGGAAGGAAGAAAACAGACTGCGAGAAGAAGCCGAAAACAAACGCGTGTTCTACGTTGCGACGACGCGAGCCGAAGACCGACTGATGATTTCGGCGACAATTGACATGAAAAAGCAAAAGGAAACCAGCGACTCGCCCCTTGCCATGATATTCAATGCGCTGGATATGGATTTTACGGAGCGATGTGAAGACATTACGTTGCGTTCCGACGCCAACGGTATCGCACCAGTGATCCGAGCAAATATTTTTGACGCTGCTGGTTTGACATTTCATCCGCCGGAGCACATCCATCACAAACACTCAAAATCGCTCGCGGGAGTTATCGCCCAGGCGTGTGGCGAGGCCGAGTATCCCTTGCTGGAGCCGGTTGCGCCGGACACGCGCCGCAAGAAACGCCTTACGCCTTCGGAGTTGGCGGTCTGCGATTATTGTGCGCGGAAGTTTTACCTCCAATCGGTTTTGGGTCGGGATGAGCGCCGCGATGAGAGTTCCGCGCGGGCTGCTCATGGTGACCCAGCCGGGATTCCGGCGAACGTTTTCGGGACGATGGCGCATGAAGTATTCGAATCGCTCGATCCTGTGGCCCTGCCGGAGCGCGAACAAATTGCGGAGTTTATTACTGCGCGACATTCGCTAGATGATGAAAAAGTTTGCACTGTCGTTGACAAGATTGCGGAGTTTGTGGCGATTTTCGCGGAGACGCCGTTGTTTGCCGAAATAAAAAAAGCGCGATGGGTGCGGCGGGAGTTGCCATTTTTGCTGCGGCTTGATAGTGCGTTTGTTCAGGGCACAATTGATCTTGTGTTCGAGCGTGAGGACGGGACGCTGTGCGTGATCGACTACAAGAGCGACCGCGTTGATGCGGGCGATATGGCTGCGCACGCGGCGAATTATCGCGCCCAGATGACAGCGTACGCCGAGGCAGTGCGTGTTGCAACGGGGCGCGACGAAGTCTCGGCAGCTTTGTACTTCATGCGCATCGGCGATTTTTTTGAAGTCAAGCCTGATGTCAATCTGCTCGATAAAATTGTTGGGCGCATTCGCGAGGGTCATTTTGAACGGCGCGAAGGATGGCCCAAATGCCGCTGCGGTTACGGCGAAGTCTGCATCAACGATATTACGGAAAAGGGTGCTTGATGAAAAAGAAATTACTTATCCTCAGCGCCGCAGTCGGCGGCGGTCACAAAACAGCGGCCCGCGCGTTGTTCGAAACCTGTAAAATAACCAACCCCGAATTCAATCCGGTATGGTTTGATTCGTTCGACTACTGTCCGCGTATTTATGCCCGCGCGTATCACGGAGCCTATCAGTTGATGGCCGATCACCTGCCGCATTTATACGGTTGGTGCTATGACGCGCAGGATCGGCAGAAGCGCAAGCCGAATTCGGGAGTGATTGTGAGGTTCTGCGATAAGTTTTTGTTGCGCCGACTTAAGCACCGGATTCAGGAGGAGGCGCCTACTCACATATTGTGTACGCATTTTCAACCCGCTGCCGCAGTTGAGGCGCTAAGAAAATCAGGCAAGCTCGCAGCGAAAGTTGGCGTAGTGGGTTGCGATTTTTATCTGCATTCGTTTTGGGAAGCGCCCGGCGTGGATTTTTTCTTCGTCGCCACAGATGAGATTAAAGAGATTTTTATCGAACGCGGTTTCGATCCGGCCATGGTTCACGTAACCGGGATCCCGGTCGCGCCGGAGTTCAGCCGCGAGCTTGATCGTGCGCAGGCGCGGCGAAACCTCGGCCTTCACGATGATTCGCCGGTTGTGCTGACGATGGCCAGCGGCTGGCAGAAGGTTGGTTCGGAGGATATCGTTTCGGCCCTCATTGAGAGCGGGATCAAGATGCAGATACTGGCGGTGACGGGCAAAAGCGAATCTGCGCTCAAGCGGATTAAGGCGCTGGAAACGCCGCCGGGAGTGGAAATGCATGCGTTTGGTTTTGTCAACAATGTTGCCGAGATGATGAGCGCATCGGATTTGCTGGTCGCCAAGGCTGGCGGACTAACGATGGTCGAGGCGCTGGCGAAAAGCCTGCCGGTTATCGCTATGAACCCCGTGCCGGGCCAGGAGGTGCACAACGCGCACTATTTGATGGAGCAGGGTGCGGGGATGATGGCCTCGAACAAGGCCAGCCTCAAAATTAAACTGCGCGAAGTGTTGGGCGAGGGTGGTCGCGCTGGATTGATGCGCGAACGCGCACGGGCCATCGGGCGCCCCAGGGCTGCATTCGACATCGTAGAATTGGTTGCAGACATGTAGGCAATAAAAAGCGGTTCGCCATAAAGACAAACCGCTGGTTTTTGTTGCGTAGTGTTAGCGTAGGGCTTTTTTGATTTTTCCGGCAGAGATGCAGGCTGTGCAGACCTTCATCCGGCGTACGCCGCCATTGATCTCGACGCGAATGCGCTGGATGTTGGGCTTGAACTTCCGACTGCTGACTCCAGTGGTTTTCAGGCCGATGCCGCCGTCTTTTTTGGAAAGGCCTCGTCTTGCGACCTTGTTTCCAAACTGCGTTTTCTTGCCGCAGATTTCACATACTCTTGACACTATTCTGTCCTCGCAAATTATATAAAATGAGTGACGCATTATACAGGCAGTGTGGATAAATGCAACCCAAAATCCAAAAAATTCGCAGGCGGCCCCGGGTTGACTGCAAGGGGCGTGCGCTGGTATAATTGCCGCAGTGGGCTGAGGCCCAATTCCGAACCGATAACACTTCAGGGCAATCATGTACGAGATTTCAGTCCAGGACCATTTTTCCGCGGCGCACAACCTGCGCGGGCATAAGGGCGGGTGCGAAAACCTGCACGGGCACAATTGGCAGGTCAAGGCTGTGCTTGCTTCCGACCGGCTTGATGAGCTGGGCATGGTGTGCGATTTCCGCGATGTAAAAAAAGCGCTTGCGGATGTGCTCGACGAGTACGACCACTGCTATCTCAACGATCTGCCGCGTTTTCAACAGGCAAACCCGACGACCGAAAATATCGCGCGTTTTCTGGCCGAGGCCCTTAGCACAAAAATGCCAGAAGGTGTAACAGTTCGCAGCGTAACCGTTTGGGAATCCGAAAATTGTTATGCGAGATATGTTGTCCCGCAAAAGTAAATTAGGGAAGGTGGATAATTATGCAATGCCAAGAATGCAAGAAATGCAAAGCTACCGTGCGCGTTAGCGAGATGCAGAGCGACGGCACTCACAAAGAAATACACCTCTGCGAGGAATGCGCTCGTCAGTACGGCATCTCGCTGAAGTTTTCCTTCAACGAAGTTCTGGGCAACCTGATTAGCAGTCAGTTAGGCGTTCCGACCCAGGACGCGCATGCCAAGTGTTCGAACTGCGGGCTGACCTTCGATGAATTTCAGTCCTCGGGGCGGCTGGGCTGTCCGCACGACTATGAGACCTTCAAGGCCAACCTCATGCCTATGATCGAGCGCGTCCAGAGCGGATTGCGACATGTTGGTAAGGCTCCGCACAACGTTGGCCGCGTTTACGCGCGTGAGCAGGAAATCGTGCGGATGCAGAAGGATCTGGATTCCGCTATTGCGCGTGAGGACTACGAAAAGGCCGCCAGTATCCGCGACCAGATTCACAAATTGCGCGAGACACCGCAAAGTACCGACGACGAATTGCCCAGGCAAAATAAAGAAGAGGAACGGTCATGACTCTGCCCGAAGCTCCGAAGGGAACCGGCGAGTGGCTGCGCGGCGAAGGCCCTGATGTCGATATCGTTATCAGCAGCCGTGTGCGTCTGGCGCGTAATCTCAGTGGCCATCGCTTTCGCAATAGTTGTGGTCGCGAAGAAAGCCGACGGATTAATGATACCATCCACTCGGTTATCCTCGACGCCAATCTTGGCGATGATCTGATATATTACGAACTCGAACAGATGAGCGCGATCGAGCGCGACTATCTCGTCGAGCGCCATCTTATTAGCAAAGAGCACGCCGAGGCCGAAGGCCCGCGCGGGGTGGCGATTTGCAACGGCGAAGCGCTCAGTATTATGATAAATGAGGAAGACCATCTTCGTATTCAGTGCCTGCAAAGCGGGTTGAAACTCAACGAAACATGGGACGCCATCAACCGCGTAGACGACCTGCTTAGCGAGCGGCTGGACTACGCCTTCTCGCCGACTCTGGGCTATCTTACCGCCTGCCCGACCAACGTCGGCACGGCGATGCGCCTCTCGGTGATGATGCATCTTCCGGCGCTGGAATGGACCAAGCAGCTGCGCAAGGTATTCAAGGCCGTCAGCAAGATGAACCTTGCGGTGCGTGGTCTCTACGGCGAAGGAACCCGCGCCAGCGGCGACTTCTACCAGATATCGAATCAGGTTACACTTGGCAAGAGCGAAGACGAGATCATCGCCATCGTCGACAGCGTTGTCCGGCAGATCATCCGCTACGAACGCAAAGTTCGTCAGGCGCTCTTTACCCAAAATCGCCCCAATATCGAAGATCGTATCTGGCGCGCACACAGCATGCTCAAAGGCGCGCGCATCATCTCCAGCGAAGAGACGATGTCGCTGCTCAGTAGCCTGCGGATGGGTGTCAACATGGGCATCGTCAAGGACATTAACACCAAGACCATCAACGAACTATTCCTCGAGACCCAGCCCGCGCACCTGCAAAAGAGCCAGGGCCGCGAGATACCGATACAGGAGCGCGATATTGTGCGTGCTTCGTTGGTGCGTCAACGTCTTGCCGGGAATTAGTGTTTTCGCAGGGGATGCGAGGCAGATTTGCCGCGAAAATAATCACAGGAGTCGTTTCTCAAAGAAACGGCTCTTTTTTTTGTCAAGATTGCCTTGCGCCCTCAAGCGCTTACCGCACAATTCTACCTTGCGCTATGCCTGTAAGTGTCAGAATTAGCG
>CAYSUZ010000008.1:0-13244 GCA_964434335.1 uncultured Planctomycetota bacterium
GATATAGAGCAGGCCCTTGTGAAACTGCATCGTGCGCACATCGTTCATCGGAAAATCGTAAACAGCCTGCACGGCGGGCTTGAGCTTGGTCAGTTCCGTGGCATCGACCTTCATCAGGATCGCGCCCGGAGATGTGCCGAAATAAAGGTCGCCCTTGTCGTTGAACTCCATCGCAACGATGTTGTCCTCGTCGGAGTCATAGATGACTTCGCGCTTCTTGCCATCAACGCTAAGTCGATAGACACGCCCCGCCGGGCCGGTAGCAACGTAAATGCGCCCCGCCTTGTCGAAGGCAATCTGCCAGATATAAAACTCCGGCAACATAGCGAACACCGAAACCTTGCCTGCCGCATCAATCTTGATTATGCGCCCGGTTGGAAGCACTGCCGCGTAAAGATTGCCATTGCTGTCGCACTTCATCGCACTAACTATCATGTCCGCCGCAGCCGCCTTGCCGAGATCGATCTTTTCGATTTTCTTGCCGACGAGTTTGTAAATCGCCGCGTCAAGGCCGGTGCCGAAATAAGTCGTGCCCTTGCCGTCGGAAGCCGACGACCACAACGTAAGTTTCTTGTCAGTCTCGATCTTATCGAGTTTGAAATTAAGCGTGATCGAACCACGCGAGGTTACCGAAAGGTTATCCATCTCGCCGCTGAGCAGGTCGCCCTTGGCCATTGTCCACGTCTTGCCGGAAACCGCCGACGCATCATGAACCACAACACAAAAGAGCGCTACCGCTAAAATCGCCATCAATAAATTGCGCTTTATCATTACTTTTTCTCCTTCCGGTTTATTTTGATATCGACATATCCGTAATCATTAACAAGCCACTTCGATTCGGCTTTCTTCAACATCATTGTCTTGGAGCCGACCGAAATTTTGTCCGGCGCGGTGTTTCTGAGTTGTTCGATCACCGACGGCGGCAGGTCTTCGTGGTATTTGCCATTGTAGAGTACGCGTTGGGTAGGCCGCTCGTAAGTGACATACAGACCGTCCTCGCGATAAGAATCGTTAATAATCTTGATGAAATCGGCCAGGTTCTCACTGCGCGATCTCATGTAATTGTCGGTTATCGTTCCACCGCTAACCTGTAGCGATATGCTATCGCCTTTGTAGTCCTTAGGCACCGTAACCTCAATCCGTTCGGTCCACTCGTCACGCCGCCAGCTCTTCATCTTGACATCGAGCACAACCTTCTCGCCAGGCGCGACGCTTTTCTTGTCGGCCTTGATGTCTAGTATCCAGGCAGCATTATATTTCGGTGTGTAGTCAACCACCACATCGACGCTTTCGAGTTCGACCTCTTTGAAAGGGTTGAACATCATCGTCTCTACGACATCGACAGGCGAGCTGTAATAAAAGTCATAACCGTTGTCACCGAAATCCGAAAACGCGTTGCGAATGACTATCGGATCGTAGCCTTTGAATTTGACCGTCGTCTTCATCCACGCAGTATATTCGCCGGGAGTAAATACGTGACCGAATATCGTGCTTAGCACAGCGTAATGCACCATCGTCGCAACGTCGTTTTCGTTATCGACGATTTCCATCTTAAAGTTTTCGTACTTGCTCTTGCCAGCTTCGCGCGTCGTTTTGTCGGCAACCTTTATGCTAACCGGAATCCAGCGCACATGCTTCTTCTTGTCGAGGCTGCCCGAGAACGAAGAAACCCGATCCTGGGAAAAATAGCCGACTTCCTTGATAACGCTGGCCATCTTAAACGAAGAATTCAGACTCGTATGGATGTGATCAACGCGACCCAGAAACGCTGGCAGCAAGCACTCACCCATATCGCCGTATGAGTGGCCGAACGCCATAAATTTGTCGTCCATTATATGAGTCAGCGTACCGTAGGCAAAAATTTCCATGTCGCCCTTCATCAGGCACACACCCAGAGCCGAACCAGGCTTGACCTTGACCGCCATATCCTTTGGCGATAAAACGCCACCGCCTCCGCCAGCCTGAACTGCTTCGATGTTGCGCCGCGCAAGGTCCTTTTTGATCATTGCAAACGCAGTGGGATTGACACCGGAAAAACACATCGGCGTTGAGAGATAGCGAAGTTTGGAGCGATACTTTTCAGCGGGATCGGTCGCATCAAGCGACTCGGCAGCCGGTTCGTACGCCGGACGCAACACGCCCGCGTGTTTGACCGGCTCCTCGCGCGGGGTATTCACGTCTTCGATCATGTACTCAATCGGCGTAACACCGCCCACAGAATCAGTGCCAAAGCCCCAGCCCAGCGAAACCGCACCGGCAATACGGTACTTTCCGTCATTGCATTTCAGATAAACCGGGCTGCCGCTCATTCCCGAAGAAATGGATCCGCGCTCAAGAATCTTGTCGTATTTATCGACAACTCCGTCGCGGTTGGCATCATAAAGCGCCTGGCCCTTGTCGTCGCACACGTCGGTGCACAGCATAAGGATCACGTGGCGTTTGGGCGCGAGAAAGTTTTTGAGCACCGCCACAACCCGCACGTTAAACAACTGCGGCTCCGTTCCTTTGAACACGGTCAGTCCGTAGCCAGACATGCCGGTCTTGACGTCGGCAACGCTAACAATGCCCTCGGCTGCCTTTGGTATCGGCGCCTGTTTAGCGGCGATGGTCGCGGCCCGATCGGGCTGTGCGTCCGTTACAATAGGCCCCGCAGTGCTGACAACAAGCAACACCAACAGAACCACAAAGAATTTTGTCGCTTTTTTCACAAAGAAACCCCCTTACGTGATGAGATTCATCGGATATGTATTATATCGAAAGAAATCTTCCTTTAGTTTTACCTTTTACGCGGAAAAATGTTTGGTAAGGGAAAAGCAAGTGCAACGAAGGGCGCAGAGGAAAATGGTGGGGAGGGCAGGATTCGAACCTGCGAAGGCGTCGCCAGCAGATTTACAGTCTGCCCCCTTTGGCCACTCGGGAACCTCCCCATCATCGATTTTCAGCAAACTCGGCGTCGGTGCGCCGCATATTTTCTTAAGCTAGCGGTGGGAATCGGACCCACAACCTCATGATTACAAATCAAGTGCTCTACCGTTGAGCTACGCTAGCGAATTGGAGCGGTATGATACCAAATAATTTCGGCAAATCAATCCCATTCCATGAAAAAAAATATTTAACGGCACACAGAAAATCCATTACGGCGCGTGGTTACTGCTGGTCTTCACAATCGCAGTTACTATCCACTGCACTCCCGCCTTCAGCGATTCGTCGTCGCTGTACTCGCAAAATTTTTCGAGATGATACACCGCGCGCGTCATCTCGCGCATACGCAGCAGATAAATCAGCCCTGCCTCAAGATGAGCCTGCGCGAAATCGGGCCGCAAATTAAACGCATCGTTGAGCCGCCTGATTGCGTCCTCATAATCGCCTGCCCGGTCCAGCGCCTTGGCCTCGCGCAGCGCACTGTCCGCCGCCGAAGTAACAAACACCCGCAACGCCGCGGCAGACTTCTCGTAGTCGCCACGCCGAAAATAAATCTCGGCCACGTAGCCCTGCGCCTCGGTAGAACCCGGCGCGATCTCATGCGCACGATTGAAATGCGTCAGCGCCGCCGCCCATTCGCCCGCGTCCATCCTCAGCAGCGCGAGATTGTAGTGCGCTTCGAGAAAATCCGGGGTGAGCTTCGTCGCCGCGAGATAATCCTGAGCGGCTAGCTTGGCGTACCGCACCGCATCGGGATTCACCCGGCGCACGCTGTGAAGTTCGTCCTTCCAGACGTCGTACGTGTAGCCGCGCC
This sequence comes from uncultured Planctomycetota bacterium, assembly GCA_964434335.1. Lineage (GTDB taxonomy): Bacteria > Planctomycetota > B129-G9 > B129-G9 > B129-G9 > JAUWEX01. The sequence goes on from CAYSUZ010000008.1 coordinate 3,737, forward strand.
AGAAGTGCCCCTTCGCCCGCTCGGCATCGGTCTCGGCATCGGCGATGAGCGCGGTCTGCAACGCTATCGCTCCGTCGAAATCCCTGCTCTCGACCAGTGCTTTCGAGCGGCTAAGCGGGTCAGTCGCGCCGCCATTGCCAACACATCCGCAGCACACCGCCGCAAACACCACCGCCGCAAAAATCATAAAAATCTTTTTCATCTCAACCTTCAAAATCGAAACTACGAATAAACACCCATTCAACCGCAGAGCCGCAGAGAACGCAGAGGATTTTCAGGATTCATCCTCATAATTGTTTACTACTCTCTTTATGCCATTCTTAAGCAAGTCAACGTTGAAATTGAGCAGCAATCCCACTCGCAAATCCAACATCTTCAAATACGTCAACAATTGCGCTACGTGTATCTTCAATATCGCATCCACGGTCTTTATCTCAAGAATCAGTCTCTTGTCAACCAGGATGTCGATTCGGTATCCGCAGTCCAAAGAAACACCTTTATATTTTACCGGAAGTGCAACTTGCCTCTCAAAAGGCAGGCCGCGAATCTTCATCTCGTGGCAAAGACAATGTTCGTAAGCCGATTCCAGCAAACCCGGCCCCAAACTTCGATGAACCTCCATCGCGCAAGCAATCACGCTCTCGGTCAATTCCTTTAGGTTCATCTCTGCGTCCTCTGCGACTCTGCGGTGGAAAATCAATTCATCCCGAGCATTTTTTTGATTTCGCATATCGCCTTGTAACGACACTGCTCGTTGGCGTCGGCTTCGTAGCCCGCCTTTTCGACTTCGGGATGCAACATCTTCAGCATCCGATACGCGCCCGTGCGCACCATTTCGTCATCGTTAAACAATTGCACCACTATCGCCCTATCGCGCATTGCGGCGTCGGGCTGCGAGTAGAAATACTTGTAGAACTGCAATTGATACCGCTGGCTGGCCTTGGGATTGCCCGCCAGACGCAGTACGTCGGCGTAGGCAATCGTGCCCATAGCCGCGAGGTCTTTTAGCAGCGCATCCTGCCGCTCGCCGGGTTTGAGTTTTTCGTTGGTGTATTTCCCTATCGCATCGGCGATCTTTTTCGCGGTCGCCTCGTCGGGCTTGGGAATTTCGGGTCGAACTATCTCGACCACGGGTTCGGGTTGTTCATTAGGTTGGGGGTCTTCGACAACTGGCTTGGGCTGGGGCTTTGGTTCAGGGTCGCTGCCAAACAGCGCACATCCGCAGGCTCCCGCCATCAGCGCGGCGAGGCCAACAATCAATATCCTCTGCTTCATATTATTCCTCGTCTAAAAGTTCTTTGCGAATTGACTTCGAATCGATGTTTTTGAAAATCGGCAGCGCACGCTTAGACATCTGCAAAATCAGACACGCCACCGCTGTGGTGTATTCTTTGGAGGGCTGGAGCGCGTGGACCTTGGTCATTTGGGGCCACGAACCGTCGGAGTTCTGCTTGCTCATATACCACTTGGTCGAAAGAGTGCTATAATTTTCCCAGGATTGTCCGCCCAAATGATAGCAAACCATGCTGGCATAAAGATGACGGAAGTTGGCAAAGCTTAGTTTTTCCAGATCGAAATCTTCCGGAGTTTTGCAGTTTTCGAGAACGCGTTTGACGGCCTTCTTTAGAGGTTCGTTGTCTATCTCGCCGGAAATAATCTGCACCGCTGTGAACGAAGCGTTACGCGACGGCGTTGCTTTCTTGCGAAGACATATCCTGTTGAATTCCAGTGCTTTGTTGATCGTCTTGCGGTTGACCTCAAAACCCGCGCCCTGCGCGGCCATAAGCGCCTGCACGTGCGAAGCGGTTACAATCTCGTTGTGACCGTTTACATAGTTCTGATACCAGCATCCCGACGGGTGCTGATGTTTTTCTATAAAATGGATCGCCGAAATTATCACAGCGCGCATGCGATTCTGCTCGTCCTCTTTGAAAATCCCCTCGCTCTGGCACGCCTGCGCCAGAAACAGCAGTCCGAAGGCGTGACCGTATGCGGGCCGGTCGTCAACATCTACCAGCGTCGGGCTTTTCGATACGTTGTGGCACAGAAAACCGCTATCAGGGTCGGCGTTTTCGAGGAAAAATGTGGCAAGTTTTCGTACCGCGATAATGTAATCCATCGAGGCATCCTCGCTGGCATGGCTCAGCAGAGCTAGTCCCGCCATACTCGATACGGGCAAAGTGTAGTTGCCCGCGCCGCGCCACAGACCATCTTTACTCTGACTGGCAAGCAGCCAGTTGAGTCCCTTGACGATAGATTTTTCGGTCTCGGCGGATATTTTGATTTCGGGTGCGGTATTGAGGGGTTCGGCAGGAGTGTGTCGGCAGCCCCAGACGCCGACGAGAACGGTTATCAGGGCACAAACAACGATAATGCGTTTCATCGCGGTTTCCTTCCGTTGTGGTTTTTGTGAGGGAATTAACGCATTGTCCCGCCGCGCGATTAGAGCGCCCAGATCGCGTTGGTCTGCGCTTGCCGCAGGTTGAACGCGGTCAGCAACAGCGGCAACCGTGGCCGTGGCAAAGCGACCGCAGGCGGAATCGGCGGTGTGCCTTCTTCCAGCCAACGGATTAGCGCAGGCCGCGCAACGAGCCACTTGCCACCAAGTTTCCTCGCGGGCAGTGCGTTTTCTTCGATCGCACGGATTATATCGTCTTCGCCAACGCCCAAAAAGAGCGCGGCTTGCTTGACGCCGTAGACACCCCGGGCGGGGGCTTTTTTGAACAAAGCCATCGCCAACACCTCCATTCAAGTGTGCGACTATTTTTTATCTATATTATTACTGCGCGCCGCGCCGATCTCCCGACGGCACGGCAACACGGATGCGTTAGGCCTTGAGGAACTTGTTGACGCCAGTTCCACAATCCGGGCATTTGCCCTTGGCCATCTTGCGATTGTTCTTGGTCGTAGCGATTTCGTACTCGGTAATGGTCTTCTTCGCCTTGCACTTTACGCAATAGACTTCCATAGATTCAGCCATGACATTCTCCCTGTATAAATGATTGATGATTGGGTATGCCTATATTACACCGTGCCGAAGGCCAAAATGCAAGCACGGAATCACCTAAGCTGCAATTTTCACACACAACCGCATCCATAATTATCTCTGCGTGTGAATAAGATTGCAACCAAAATCAAGATGAACACGTATAACCAATGGAGATTCCAACCGCTACTTTTGGAGGTTGCGATGAGAAAGATATTAGTATGGATAGTCCTTGCGGTCATTATCACGCCCACCCTTTTTGCCGGATGCGAACAAGAGCAACAACAAACCAGGCCCCAACCAGCACCAACGCCTGTAGACCAGCGGCAGGCCGAAATAGACGCCGCCGTCGATCGCGGGCTGGACTGGCTGATCGCCAAACAAGGCATGGACGGCCTGTGGCACCATGAGGAATACCACGCCATGCCGATATCTTGCATCGCGGGGCTGGCGCTCTTGCACCGCGTCAATTATGGCGAAAACACTCAACGCTATCGAGATGCCGTTTATAATCTCACCGGCACAATCGTCGGATATGCAAACAAGCGCACCGGCCAATTATATAAAACACTACCGCCCACGCAGAACGAAGAAGATAAGAAAAAGGAATGCCAAGAGAAGATAAAAAAACTAGATGAACAAATACAAAGACTTTTGAAGGAGAAAGGGGAGGGGAAAGAACGAGATGAACGAATACTAAAACTTTTGAAAGAAAAAGAGAAAGAAGAAAAAGAGAAAGAAGAAGAAAACAATCGCCATCCTTACTATTACTCTGACTTTGGATACGATCACGCCTTTGCCCTGCTATTCCTGACACAGGTCTATCAAAGCAAAATCTTCAGCGATGCAGAACATAAGATACTCCGCCGCATCATCGTGCAAGCAATCAGCTTTGCCGAAAGACATCAAGATCGGAGCGGTTGCTGGTATCAGAACTACAATAATGGGCACAACACCTTTTCCACTACGATGCACATCTACGCCCTCATCGCCGCAAAGGAGGCGGGGTTTCGCATCAACAAAATCACCTTGCACAAAGCACGGCAATTCACCGCAAAATACCTAGCTAGAGGCATCTCCGCACAAGGTATATCGCAAGTCACCGCCCACATCATCGGAGGCTGGCTCGAAAACGACGATTTACATAAAAGCGTCCAAAGTGTCATTAACATAAGTCGAAAGCCGCAATATTTCACATCATATTACCTCAACTCATATTGTTTTTTCACAAGCACTGTCTGTTATTATTTAGGCGGCGAGTATTGGCACGACTACTACAAAATTCTCAGCACTTGGTACCTGGACAAACAAGAGCCATCCGGCGCATGGCCTGAAGTGCAAGCCGGACATGCAAGGCGCTTCAACAAAAAATACACAACGGTGGTAGCGTGTCTGATTTTGCAGATGCCCAAGCGTGCGCTGCCGATGTACAAAAACATTGACTCCGCGCTCGTAAGAGGTAAACTTGGGCTGGAGGAATAATCATGAAAAGAAAAAGTATACACATAGCGCTCGCCGCGTTGATTCTCTCGCTATTCGCGGTGGTGGGCTGCACACACACAGACAAGACCATCGTTCGCAAGCCCTTCGACAAAAAACAACTGGGCTTCCTGATGCATGGCAGAGACAAGGACGGATACTGGCAGCGCGAGAATAAGGTTAGCCTTTATGCATCCTGCGAAGCGGCTACGAAACTGCTGTACGCCGGGGACACGCCCGAGGAATACCGCGCCGCAGCAAAGGAACTGGTAGGCAATATCGTGATGTGGCTTTCCGATGCGCGAAACGGATATATTCGTCTCGACGACAACTACGACGAACCCGCAGTCGCCCACGCGCGATCACTCATATTCCTCGTCGAAGCATGGCAAAGCGATATCGAATTTACAGCCGAAGAAAAAAAACTCACACGCAATGCAATCGTCGCCGCGATCAGATTTATCGAGAAACATCAGCACCCTGTTGGCTGCTGGTACGACAACTATATCAAATCATCGAAGGGATACAGAGAATACGGCGTAACGATGCTGCACATCCACGCGCTCAAGGCCGCGCGCAAGGGGGGATTTGCCGTGAACGCGAAGGTGCTCAAAAGGGGTGAAGATTATATCAAAAGAGGTTTGGCGGCGTGGAAATAGTTACCTTCGCATAAAGCAACTACAAAAAAAGGCGACCTGTTAGAGTCGCCTTTTTGTTTGCGCAATTATTACTCTGTCAGCGAAGGGGCAGGCACTTCTTCAGATTCTGTTTCGGCGCCCGCTTCGGATTCCTCTGCTTCTTCGATATCCACTTCTTCCGGAATGCGCGGACACGGCGGGATAAGCACGCTGTCGATGATATGAATAATGCCGTTGCGGCAGTGGATGTCCTTGATCACTACCTCTGCGCCGTTGACGAAAAGCCTGTCGTCGATGCGCTCAAAGGTAATCTCAGCGCCGTTGAGCGTGACGACGGTCTGCATCTTTTCGAGTTGTTCTGCGGAATAGACGCCTTCGACGATGTGGAATTTCAGCAGCGCTTCGAGGAGGTCGCGGTTTTCGTCGTCGCGGAACCACGCATCGAATTTGTTGGGCGGTAGTTTTTTGAAGGCATCGTTGGTCACCGCGAAAACAGTGTACTGAGTCGCGCCACGAAGTGTATCGTCGAGGTCGGTCTCCTCCAGACCCTTGCCCATAGTCGTCAGCGAGCCGTCGTTCATGGTCGTGTCGAGGACAGTGCGCTGGGCCAGCGCCAGCCGGTCGCTGCAACCGCACACGAGCACCGCAAGGCAAGTCAACACGGAAACAGACAGTACGATTCGTCGGATATTCATTGATTTCTCCTTGCTCGGCTCACGAAAACAGCGCAAAACAACCGGCAGCATTCTAAACGCCCCGCTCCCCCCTGTCAAGGCGGGGGCAATACGAAAACATCTGCCTTAATCTGCGGATTGCGCAGATTTCGCAGATTCAGTATAATCAATGAATTATTCACTCACGCATTCTTATGTTGAGGAAATCCGAGATGAGCAAGAAGAAACAAGATCAAGGAAACACAGACATCTATCAACAAATCACCGACAACCTTCTCGCAATCAAAAACCAATCTATAGCCGAGCATCTGCATCTAAAAGGATTTAGAAAAGACTCTATAAAGTATGAGAAAGCTGTTGAGTTGTTTGAGAAGGCGTTTCGGGGCACAATATCACCTAAGGGCATTCAAGCCGCCATAGCCAAGATAATTTGGGATGCCTTGGATGAGAAAAGCGAAATCACCGAAAATGTTATTACCGAAACTATTCAAGAATTACAGAATAAGCCGGTTGTAAAGTGGGAATGCTTTATGCAGATCCATGGTATTAAAATGGACTCTGCCAAACTAGAATTAGGAAAATACACGATATGTTCACATGAGTATTTAAAAAAATATGTGGAACAGAAACGCCCAGACACTATTTTATGCCAAACCTTCTTGAAAAAGAACATGAATGAAAAAAGAAAGGAAACAGAATTACCTTACTATATTAGTGTCACTGAAGAAGAAAAAGAAAGTGAATTGGCCAAAATCAAATCCATGATCAAATTCAAGCAATTTGAGCATATTATTGGTTATATGATTGGTTACAATGACAATCGTTATGACGTAAAGATACTGTCACCAAACCGAACAGAAACATGTAACACATTAATATTTTCAGGAGATAACACACGCATTTCAAAAACAAAAGAAAGTCCAATCACCCCGGTACCTATTGATGATAAGTTTTTTCAGGAAAAAAAATTCGGGAACAAACATATCTGGTCACTAACCAAGAAACAAAATTTAAACGACATACAAAAACGACTACTTAATGCCGTCGAATGGATAGGACAAGGACTTCGTGAGCAGGACGACTCAAAAGCATTCATCCAATGCATGTTTGCTATTGAAGGTTTATTGAGCATAGCACAGGATAAAATAATTAATGCTTCAATAGCCCACCAACTCTCTGAATATGCAGCTTTCATTTTGGAAGACGATTACAAGAATAGAGTTAAGGTATATGAGGATTTTAAAAAATCATATGGAACTAGGTGCTCCATAGCTCACGGCAACAAACAAACAAATATTTCCACAAAAGACATGAATTCCATTATGAAGATAGCCAGCAGGCTGGTCATAAAAATGTCCACTGACAAAGAATTATTGGAAGTGATCCGTATCACACCGACAAAAAAGAAAGACAAGGCAAGCCTTGCGTTTTATATAGAAAAGAAAAGATTCGGCCCCCAATAATCATCGTGCAATAAATTTTGGAATTGAATTATCCGGACTGGGTCTGACAAATAGATTCGTTAAGGGAGCCTCCGCACGCCCATCGAGGACATTTTCGGGCGAGGGACAGGAAAGAGCCTGAAGTCTTATGCAAAAAATAAGCGCCGCGCTTCTATCGTCCAAAGACGATCGACAGCTAGCGGTTCTTGAAGTAATCCGTTCTCCTGACTTGGCTCCAGGCCCTGCCTGGTTGAAGCAGAATCTCTTTGTCGAGCCCGGCCAAATAAAAAAGCCCCACGTCGTTAAACGTGAGGCTAAATTTAATCCCCGGCACTGAGCTACTCTCCCGCGTACCGCCTCCAGCAGTTCCACGCACGCATCGGGGATCATCGCGCGCAGAACAGGAGCCTACCGAGCAACACCGCCACCAATCCACCAAACTCTGCGGTTCTGAGTCTCAAATCCGCTAAAACTATTGCCTTGTCGCCGAGTCGCTATATAATCCCCTCTGGCGCACACAAACAACCACATCAAACGCAACTCGGAATGGAATCGCCCATGGCAAAAGACTTTGACAAGCAACCTTACGATGAAGCCAGTCTAACCAAACTGGATATTTTTGAGCAGTATCTGGCTGGATGGCTGCCCATATATATTAAAGACACAAATACAAAAAGGGTCATGATCTGGGATTTCTTTGCTGGCTCTGGGCAGAATGCCAGAGGGGCCGCAGGCAGCCCGCTCCGTATTTTGCGCACGCTTGAAAAATATCGCGAGCTGATTTTTGCCAACAACATTGCCATAGACATCGTCCTCAATGAGACATCACAGAAGAAACACCAGGAACTCGAACAATCTGTCAACGAGCTATTCGATGCAACTTCTTGGAACAATAAGGTTTGTGTGTCAATGCGCAACGAAGAATTTCATGCGCTGTTTCGCAGGGAATATGCACAGATCAAACAACAACCCAACTTGTTGTTTATCAATCCCTGGGGTGCAAAAGAGCTTGCCGGCGATATTTTCCAGATGCTGATTGGATTGGATAAGACGGACTTCCTGTTTTTCATATCTGCTTCGGCAATGAAAAGATTTGCCAGAAGACCGGAATTCCCAACATATTTCCCCAACATTGACCCGGCAATAGTTGCGGATGCAAAACACCAGGAATTACACCGTATTGTGTTGAATTACTACAAGGCGAAAATACCGACATCTAACGAAACCAGGCTTTATCCGTTTACGTTGAAAAAGGAATCGCATATCTACGGTCTTATTTTTGGCTCGAAGAATCCGCTTGGCGTGGAAAAGTTTCTTGACGTTGCATGGGATAAAAAGGGGAGCGATGGCGAAGTCAATTTTGATATTAATCAAGACCTCGAAAAACAACAGCGAGCTTTGAGTTCTAGAACGAAACAATTGAGCAAGCGTGTTGTTTTTGAAAAGCGTTTGGAAGCGTATATTAACGAGTGTGGCGAATTGACCAATCGCGATGTGTATTACTTTACATTGGGCCACGGCCATCCAAGAGTTCATGCACGTGAATTAATTGCGCGTTTGAAAAGAGATCGCAAGGTTGAGTGTGGGGGAAACACGGGTTTTAGTTACAAAAACTGTGCGCGGCGCGGCTCCAGACCCAAACCGATAACGGCGAGACCTCAGGGCTAAGTCGGTAATTGCGAAACCGGTCCGCGTATCAACATCCCAATCGATAAAAAAAGCCTCACGTCGTTAAACGTGAGGCTAAATTTAATCCCCGGCACTGAGCTACTCTCCCGCGTAAGCAGTACCATCGCCGTGAAGGGCTTAACTTAAGTGTTCGGAATGGGAACCAGTGTGGCCCCTTCACTATGGGCACCGGGAAATCTTCTGCGGCTAGTAGGCCGCTTGTTTTCATTGTGTTTTTCCTGTTAGCCGAACGGCTGTAGTTCTATACATCATTCGCGATTCGCTGTCCGCAAGAATCGCAATAATGGTCAAGCCGATGGTCTATTAGTACTGGTAAACTGAACACGTTGCCGTGCTTACATTTCCAGCCTATCAACCTGGTAGTCTACCAGGAGACTCATGGGGAAACCTAGTTTTGAAGTGGGCTTCGTGCTTATATGCTTTCAGCACTTATCCTTTCCGCAATTAGCTACCCGGCGCTGCCTCTAGCGAGACAACCGGAACACCAGGGTTGCGTCCCTCCCAATCCTCTCGTACTAAGGAGAGATCTTCTCAAGTTTCCTACACCCACACCAGATAGGGACCGACCTGTCTCACGACGGTCTGAACCCAGCTCACGTA
>CAYSUZ010000009.1:0-13106 GCA_964434335.1 uncultured Planctomycetota bacterium
GACATATCGGCAATAATTCGATTGATCGGACGGGTAATGCTGGCGGTAATAAACCAGGCCAACAGCGAACCAATAACAAGCGCCATGGCAGCGAGAACGGAAACAAGAATAGTAGCTGATGCGATTCGGCTATTCATTTCCTCGTTGGTCTTTCGAACTTTGGCATTCAGCACGCCGCTCGCCTTGGATAAAAGGTCACTGACTTCTTTGAGTGCCATTTGTGTTTTTGTTTGAAATATCTGCTTGGCGGCTTTGGTGTTTTTGTTTTTTGTCCGCATCCAGTCCATCGTCTCCTTATAACAGGCGCTAAGAGTGGCCTGTGCAGGCAGAGTTTTGGCCTGGAAAATTTCTTGTGCTTTTGCGTAATTGCCGGATTGCTGTGCCGCGATGATTTCGTCTACGGACAGATAAAGGTTCTTATAAGGCGTGTCCCAGTTCTTGAGCAATAGGTTTAGCTGGCTATCCCTGCCCCTGTATCCGCTGTACCAATTTTTGAGATTAAGTTTCCCGCCATCCATATTCATCTCGAAAACCTGCTGTTGCTGCAAAGAATATGATAAGGCCTGAACCCAGTCCAAATGGGCGATCCAGTGTTCGGCAAAGAGCAATCCCAAGCGCATATCAAAATGGGAGTACTTCTCCTTGATCTCTGCTGCGGAGGCGTGGAGCCGCTCGTGAGGTTGCTTGAGCATTCTAAAAAATTCGGCTAGTTCGGGATTGTCGGTCTCCATTTTTGTACGCCGATCACTATCGTACCATTTGCCCAAAGCACATTCATGCGAATCGACATTAATGTCAAGGGTGGAGGCCTTGTCGTCGAGAAGAAAATTGCTTAATGCAACCGCCCAACGATAATGCTCGATCTCCTTTTCAAGCATTAGCGTGTTTTCGGTGCCTAGCTTAGTTGCCTTTTGCGTTTCGGCTTGCACGGAATCAAATTGCATATAAGCAATGACGCTGGAAATTGCCAGCATTGCCAGTATTATCGCAAATCCGCCGCCGATTTTTGTTCCGAGTTTCATGTTTTTAAACACGAGTCTCTCCCTTTGAATACTAGTTCACCTTGCCGGATATTGCTTCTATTTCCTCGCTGGATATTACTCCGTCGATATCCAGCAGAATCGTCACCCGGCCACCGGTCTTGCCAATACCCCTTATGTATTCGGTATCCACATCGGCGCCAAAAGACGGCGCGTCTTCAATATCTTCGCTGACAATATCGAGCACCTCCGAGACGCGATCAACAACAACACCCATCTCGACACCACTAACATCAACAACGATGATGCACGTATTTGGTGTTTGCTCGATGCTTTCCATCCCAAATTTCATGCGAAGATCAACCACAGGGATAACCTTGCCGCGCAAATTAATCACGCCCCTAAAATACTCCGGCGTTAGCGGCACAGGCGTAATATCCATCATCCCAATAATTTCGCGCACCTTGAGAATCTCAAGGCCGTAATCTTCTTTGGCTAATCCAAACGTCAGGTATTTCCCCGCGCGATCTGTTGTGGCAGAAAGATTGGATTCATATTCTTTGCCCGACATGATGCCTCCTAATGAAAAAACTCTTGAGTTACTGCATGGATATCAGTGCGTTTGACCCTTCGTCATCGGCAACAGTAATTTCGGCAAATTGCTCACTCGCAACATTTTCGTGCCCCACGAGAGATTTTTGCGCAAAAGATATAAGGCTGGCTGCATCCAGAATAAGGCCGACTTTGCCGTCGCCCAAAATAGCCCCGCCGGAAACACCGGGCACCTTGCCCAAAGCAGCCCCAAGCGACTTTATGACTACCTGTTGCTGGCCAACAATTTCATCAATCAACAACGCGCACAATTTGCCATCAACTTCAATTATGACCAAAAGACCCTCGTTGACATTTTGATTGGCATCTTGCACGCCGAACAATTTGTGCAGACGGATGATCGGAACGAGTTTTCCGCGAATCATGACCATCTCGCCCTTGTTTTTGATGGTTGAAATCATTTCGGGCTTGGGCCGGATAGCCTCGCGGATAGTCGTCGTTGCCAGAATATAGCGCTCGCTACCGACGTGCAAAAGCATCCCGTCGATAATCGCCAGCGTCAACGGCAGGCGCATCAAAAACACCGAACCAACACCCATCTCCGAAACAATCTCGAGCTTGCCACGCAGGTCTTCGACATTTCGCTTCACAACGTCCATCCCAACCCCGCGTCCCGAGACGCCGGTAACTGTTTTGGCCGTGGAGAAACCGGGCTGAAGTATCAGATTGTATATATCCGACTCGGACATCTCCTTCTCGCGACCGTTTTCTATTAGACCGCGCTCCTTCGCTCGCGCAAAAATCGCATCCTTGTCCAGCCCTCTTCCGTCATCAATTATTTCGATCACTACGCTGCCAGCGGTGTGGGAAGCGCGCAGAGTAATAACTCCGTTCGGAGCCTTGGAAGCCGCTACGCGTTCGTTGGACGCTTCGATACCGTGATCAACGGCATTGCGCATCAGATGCACAAGAGGATCGTTTATGGCCTCGACCATGTTGCGGTCGATCTCTGTATCCTCGCCCTCGGTAACCAGGGTTACGCGTTTGCCGGATTTTTTCGAAAGATCGCGCACCAGACGCGCCATTTTCTGGAAAGTATGTTTCAGGGGAACCATCCGCATAGAAAGACCCAGCTCCTGCAATTCGCGCGTGATCTTGTCGAGTTGCGTAATGTTGCGCGCAAGCAGTTGCGAGTCGCTGTCGCGCACTACTCTATCCTGCGCGACCATTGATTGTGCAATAACGAGTTCGCCGACCATGTTGACAAGTGTGTCCAGGCGCGAAGTGCTCACGCGCACACTCGATTCGCTCATCAATTTCGCGCGGGCCGCCTGCTGGGTTCGCAGAGCCTGGGCAACATCTTTGGCCTGCACAATCGCCTTTTCAACAAGCCTCTCGCCTATCGGCCCAACCGCGCTTTTGTCATTAAGCACATCTTCGAGAACTTCGCGCGAAACCTTGCCCTCCGCAACCAGCAGATCGCTAATTCTCGGCAGTTTTTGTGATGCCTCTGCATCGGGATGCTCCAGACGCATCAGCAGCGTGTTTAGTCCTGAGGGTTCTTCCGGTGTCGTGCCTTCCATTACCGCCTTGAGATATTCGATAAGCGTTTTGAGCATATCGCAGGAATCAAACGCCAGGTCGGCATACGATCCTGCCAAATCTATCTCACCCCGACGCACCTGGTCGAGCAGCGTTTCGGCTTTGTGGGCGAGTTTGTTAATGCAGTCCAGACCCAAAAAACCCGCAGTGCCTTTGATAGTGTGAAAAGCGCGAAATATTTCGTTGATCTTCTCGGGATCACTGTTGGATTCCATATCAAGCAAAGCAGCCTCGGCGTTCCTGATATGGTCTATTGATTCGGTAAAAAATTCTTGCAGTAGCGGGCCATCCGCATCCACAGGTACTTCGTCGTATTCCGCACCCGCTTGAAATGCCTGATCCACCGATTTGGTTGTAACTATTCCCTCCAAATCGGCAAACCAATCGGGCAACCAGCAGGCCTCGGTAGACTGGCCTCGGTTGAGACACTCGACGATTTCCTGCAATGAAGCCACTGCCTGATTGACCCTGGCTATCTCCGTATCGGGATCGTCAAGTTCATTGAGAATGATTCCCTCGATCTTATCGGCACACCGGTTGGCCAAGCCCGCATCTCGTTCGGAAAGAATATTGAAATCGGTGATCGTTTGGAAATGCGCATGAATCCTGGCGAGTTCCTGGAGATCCTCAGGCTCGATACCTACAATCTCTTCGGCGAGGTTGTTAATGGTTTCGAGAAGTTGTTTTGTTTTCTCGTTCATATTCTTTCCCGGCAACAGGCACAAAATGTGCCACCGTAAAAAACGACAGCAAGGGCAACAATCAATACTGCCATAAAAAAACAAACGATAATCAATAATGGAAAGCGGGGATTTGCTTAATAAGAAATGAACTAATGAGGCTTAACATTAGGAAATATCGTCCGAAAGGGCAAAATTTCTTTAGGAAAACCCGACTATTGCGGCAAGAAGTGTCAGTGGAGGGAAAATCGGACTGATTTCGTTTTTTTGGCAAAACATCCAGCAAATATAATAATTTACAAAAAGGCACTACTCCCATTCAAGATTAGGCATCTGGCGCTCGGACTCCAGCCGCAACCGGAAAAACTGCGCGGTCTCAAAACTAAACAGCGAAGCCACCATTGATGCAGGAAAGGTCTGGCAGCGGATATTAAGATCGCGCACGTTGCCATTGTAGAAGCGCCGTGAAGCCTGAATACGGTTCTCGGTATTGGCCAATTCCTTCTGGAGCGAAAGGAACGCATGATCGGATTTGAGTTGGGGATAGTTTTCAACAACCGCAAAGAGTGTCTTGAGCGTATCCTGAAATCTCTGTTCGGTATCGGACTGGTGTGCGACTGTGCCGTTGTCGGATGCTGCCGCCGCCCGCGCCCGTGCGACTGCTTCGAGCAACGATTTTTCGTGTTTGGCATAGCCCTTAACTGTTTCGACCAAGTTGGGTACGAGGTTGTAGCGGCGTTTGAGTTCGGTGTCGATATCCGACCACGACTCCCGAACCATCGTCCGCAGACGCACCAGCGAATTATATATCCCCACGCCGATCAGCACGGGCACGAGAAACAACAGACCTACACCTATCGCCACGCATAGCAAACTATCCATCAATTGACTCCAGATAAAATCATAGTTGCGCCTTCGCATCGAAAACAAAAAGTCCCTTAACACCCTTTATCGGCGAGTGCCTCACCGATTTGCTCTAGCACATGATACATCTCGATGAACTCGGCAGAGCTTAGTAATCGCTTTCGGTGAACCAACACGTAGTTGCCGCCGACCTCCATGTGCAGCCCCTTATGCCTAAGCAGACAATTCATAATCCCCGGAGTTACAACCTCGTAGGCGGATTTTTTGTTGTCGGCACTGATAAAATATTCCTGGTTGAATCGTTCGGATTCAAAATTGATATCGTCGAGTCCCGCCATGGCCGAGACTTTGTCGAGCACATTTTCGGGCCGCACCATTACATGATTAAAGCTCTGCGGCAAGATAAGGCAAGCGTATGTGCGGCGAAATTCGCGCAGGGCCGCCTCGTTAATTTTCAGCACATAGCGGTAATCAAAAATCGACACATTGCCGAAAGGCTTGCGGCCATGTACCGCGTTCAACGTCCACTCGTCATCGCCCAGACCGAAGGCTTTGAAATTGCGGCACTCGAAAAGCAGATCCATCTCGTTCCAGCCGCTAAATTCCAGCCCCAGGTGTTTGGCTACTCGCGCGATGCCCTGGACTCGCCTACGCTCTCGCGTATAGAAATAGTACGCGATAACGCTTGCCAGCAAAACAACACCGGCAACACTCAAGCCCAGCAGCACGGCAAGAACCGCGTTGAGAAATTCGTTCATCGCACAAAACCGCCAAAAATCAAAGTTGTCGACAACATGATATTGTTATAATCGAACATCTGCCGACAAAGCATGAGTTTTGCACAACCACGAGATTCACAAATAGGACGGCAGCAGATCGGCGATTCCTCGCGTCGTATGGAGGAGAGGCTCGATTGCCTCTACTGGGAGTTTTTTGCCAAAATGCACGAGTATCACTTCGCCGCATATTTCCATTTGTAAATCGGTGCAATGCAGCAAATATTCCATCATCTTGGGATGGATTATATCGTAGGCAAAGCGTTTGTCGTCGGCACGGACGTAATAGGCGGAGTTGAATTCGGCTGATTCGAAGTTGATGTCGTCGAAGCCGACGAAAGCGGCAATCTTGTCTGAGAAGTTCTCCGGCCTGACTTGCAGGCAGCCCATGGCCTTGCCGGAATAAAGCAGACAGTACGTAAGATTATAAGTGTGGCTGTTTTTGCCTCCACCAACTGTGTAGGCATAGTCGGTCAGGACAAACCGGTATCCCTCGGCCTCGCCATACATCTGGTTATAGGCCCGTTGCGAATGCCCCGTACTGAATGCCGCCATCCCGGAGTGTCGCTCGGGCAGATCGAAAACATCTTTTTCCGCAAACCGCAATCCCAATCGGGCCGCCAGCAACGCAAGCTCCTTTTTGCGCTTCGCCGCCGCCACCAGCGACAGCACAATAGCAACCACAATAATAATCGCAAAAATCGGAATTATAATTACCGGCATTAATCTTCCTCCACCCTGTCTCCCGCGAAATTACAGGCCAAGATCGTCGGAAATCGACTGCATGGCCTTGAGGGACATCTCGGCGAAGTCCTCGACACTCATGCCGACGTTTTCGCACAAAAGAATCAGATCGCGATTAACCTTGCGCGCGAAATCTTTTTTCTTCATCCGCTTGACCACGGACTTGGCCTTTACCCCGGCGAGTTTTTTGTCGGGCATAATCAAGGCCGTCGCGGCGACCAACCCTGTTATCGACTCGCAACAGGTCAACGCGAAATCGAACTGCGTTTTGCGCTCCAGCCCTAAGCCTTCGGCGTTGTGCGCGAGAACCGCCTGAACCAGAATCGGATGCGCGCCTTCTTTTCGAAGAATCTCGGCGGTTTCGAGAGTGTGTTTGTCTTCGTCCTGAACACGGTCGAAGTCCAGGTCGTGAACGATACCGGCGATCTCCCAAACCTGCGGGTTTCTGCCGAGATGCTCGGCGAGCGCCTTCATCACAGCTCCGGATGCGAGGCAGTGACAGCGCAAAACATTGCCCGTGATATTTTCTGCCAGAAGCTCCAGCGCCCTCTCGCGGGTAATGCCTGCATCGTCAATCTGCTCTTCGGCCTGGGCCGTCGGCGCATCGGACTTGGTCGCTGTTGGTGTTTGCGCCGGGCCTGCGCCTCCGATGGGCTTCATCAGCGGGAACAAAACGACATCCCGCAGATTGGCGCTGTCGGTGAGCAGCGAGACAAACCTGTCGATGCCCATGCCCCAGCCGGAGTTGGGCGGCATGCCGTGTTCCATCGCCGTCAGATAGTCTTCGTCCATCGGCATCGCCTCGTCGTCGCCCGCGTCTTTCATCCGCGCCTGAGCCTCGAAGCGCTGGCGCTGGTCGACGGGATCGATGAGTTCGGAGTAGGCGTTGACAACCTCCCAGCCGTTGATGACGAGCTGGAAACGATCTGTGATTTTGGCGTTCTCGTCGTTACGACGCGCCAACGGCGACAACTCTATGGAATGGCCGGTGAGGAACATCGGGTCGATAAGGTTGGGCTGGCTAACTTTTTTGTATAATTGGTCTGTGAGCCCGGCGATGCTGAGTTCGTCGATCTTTTCGATCTCAATGCCCTTGGCCTTAATCGCGGCTCGCATCGGCTCGGGGCTGTCGAATTCGGCGATGTCGATGCCGGAGTCGCGCAGGATCAGCTCGCGGAAAGACATTCGTGGCCACTCGCCGTCGAAGTTAATCTCGTTGTCTCCGCGTTTAATTTTGAGCGTGCCGTAGAGTTCTTCGACAATATGCTTGATGAGTTTCTGCGTAAACGCGATGTTGTCTTCGTAGTTCCAGTAGGCGCTGTAATATTCGAGCATGGTGAAGTCCTGCAAATGCGAGGGATCCATGCCTTCGTTGCGGAAGCAGCGCGCGAATTCGTAGACTCGATTGAAGCCGCCCACGATCAGACGCTTGAGATACGTCTCGGGCGCGATTCGAAGATAGGCGGGCATGTCCAGCGAGTTGTGATGCGTGATAAACGGCCTCGCGCGCGCGCCGGAAGGTTTGGTCTGGATAATCGGCGTCTCGACTTCGACGAAATCGTTGCCGTCTAGAAAACGCCGCATCGTAGAGATAAGTTTGCTGCGAAACAGAAAACGTTTCCTGGTTTCGTCGTTCATTATGAGATCAAGATAGCGCTGCCGCCAGCAGGTCTCGATATCTACAAGCCCGTGCCACTTCTCCGGCAACGGATGCAGCGATTTGCTCAGGAAGGTGTATTCCTTTACGCGAATCGTTAGCTCGCCGGTTTTCGTGTTGAACATCTCGCCCTCGATACCGACAAAATCGCCGATATCAACCATCTTGTTGAACCATTTATACATATCCACGCCGATCAGATCGCGCTGAAGACATATCTGTATCTTGGCGCCGAGGTCCTGAATATGCGCGAAGGTGAGTTTGCCCATGTTGCGCGAGAGCATGATGCGACCCGCAGTGCGCACGACGTCGCCGGGTTTGAGTGCGGAGGTTTTCATTATATCATGCGTACATTCGTATCGATCGGGAAATGGCTGCGTTCCCTCATCGCGCATCTTTTGCAGTTTCTCCAGTCGCACAGCGCGCTGGTCATTTTTGGATGGTAAATCGTTCTGTGTCATTTTAGTCTCATATAAAAAGAAATCGATTTGTACAAGCGGGGATTATAGCAACGTCGCAGCCCGCAGGCAAGTATCGGCCAAGCCTGCGCCCAAATATGGCGTCTACCAACAAATCTTGTGCGGGAATTTGGGGGGGATATCGAGACATTCCCTATTGCATAAAACCTTATCGTCTGCGGTACGTTTTATAAGCATGTCACAATAAACATCCGGGCAAAGGACATGAAATGAGACACGACAAAGCATTCAAATGGATAAAACGTACGTCGTTGGGATTGCTCGGCATCGCGCTGATCGTCGCCGCTCTATACGTGATCAATGCTTACACTCTGGATCAATACGAGCCGGAAATTACACGAATCGAGAAGCACGAAGAAAAATCCGGCGACTCCGGCCACATTCGAGTTCTGGCTTTTAACGTTCATCGCTGCGATGCAATCAAAGAAGGCGGAATCTTTGGCTACACGCCTCAGGGCGACGAAGTCGTAGGCGAAACAGTGGGCAAAATCGCAGCGTTTCTTCGGGAACAAAATGCGGATATCGTTTTTATGAGCGAGATATGCGCCGAATCTTTTCTCTCGCACACAAATCAAATCGAAGCGCTAGCCGAACAAGCCGGTTATGCATGGGCGGTCTTCGGCCACAACTCCAGCTTCGGCCTGCCGTTCGCGCGACATCGTTCCGGCAACGCGATCCTCTCGAAATACCCCATATCCAGCGCGATCAACTTCGACGTCATCGAGCCGCATTCGCCGCTGCAACCAAAAACGAACCGGCGCATTTTGAAGGCCATTGCTGAAATTAACGGCAAGCAATACAGTCTGTACAGCGTTCATCTCGCAGCACATTATCCAGCCCCGCGACTGCGACAGGCCAAAAAGCTGCATGAAGTCCTCTCGAAAGACAACAACGAGATTATCATGGGCGGCGATTTTAACGATACGCCGGATTCCGAGCCGATGAGAATTATCCGATCGCTCCCGAAAATCCGCACCGCCGAAAACTTCGAGCCGACTTACGTCCGATGGCCCCCGGAACACACTATCGACTACGTTTTCGGGCCAAAATCATGCCAACTTGTTAGCTACAAGAGAGTTATCAACAATCTTTCCGACCACTATCCTGTCGTAGCGGTTTTTGACAGCCGCTAAACCCAGACAGATTTCAGCGAATTATACTTGCCTAATTAGCGTTAGATGGTATAATTCGCGTTTTCCACGACTACGGAAATGTTACGTCATAAAATTAAAATCGTTTACTCAAGGCAAGGCGATCTGCGGTTTATATCGCATCTCGACACCCTGCGGATGTTTATGCGAGCGTTTCGCAGAGCAGGTCTCGATTTGCGCCTGACCGAAGGCTTCAACCCGCATCCGCGCGTTTCCTTTGCCCTGCCGCTTAGCGTTGGGGTGGAATCGATGTGCGAAGCGATGTTCATTGAGACAGAACGCGCATACGAGCCTGAAGAAATAGTTGACAAGCTTTCGGTGGTTTTGCCGAAGGGTATTGAAATCGTTAGCGCAGAAACAGCGGCACCAGGCGGATCGCATCCGGTTGAAGTAGAATACGAAGTAACTTTGCCGCAGGATGCGGATACCAAATTAATTGCCGCGAAAATAGAAGACGCGATGTCGCGTCAAACCATTGAAGTAACAAGAACAAGAAAAAAGGGAAGCAAAACGATTGACTTGAGGCCATTAATAAAGAGCCTCACCTTAAAGGGCGGAAAGGTATACATGAAATTGCGCGTTACCGCAGGCGGCACAGCAAAGCCAAACGAAGTGCTGCAGGTGGTTGACGCGCCAAACGCGCGCGCACTCAGGGTAATGCGAACCGCTCTGCATCTGACCTGACGCGCCAGCGCTGAAAGAAACACATGACAAAAAAAATGCTTATAAACGCCATCGACCCTGAGGAAGTACGGGTTGCAGTGGTAAAAGACGGGCTTCTAGACGAGTTGTACATAGAACGCACCAGTCGACAGAAACATCTCGGCAACATCTACAAGGGCAAGGTAATAAACATTGAGCCGGCGATTCAGGCCGCCTTTATCGAGTTCGGTGGCGAAAAAAACGGCTTTCTGCATGTAGCCGATCTCTCGCCGGAGTCGATAGTATCGTCGAAGGCTGATAAGCCTGATAAAGCTGATAAAAAAGATAGCGCCGAGAAGAAAAAATCCGGAAGGCGTTCCGGTCGCAGACGGCTCATACAGAAAATGCTAAGACGTGGCGACGAGTTGCTGGTACAGGTTTCGCGTGACGGCATCGGCCACAAAGGCCCTACGCTTACGACATTTGTCAGCGTACCCGGACGTTGCTTGGTATTGATGCCGCAACTGAAACGACTGGGCGTATCAAAGAAAATTGAAGACCCGGAAGTCCGCGAAGAAACGCGCAAGATGCTCGAGTCGATAAATCCGCCCAAAGATCTGGGATTTATCGTACGCACGGCCGGAGTAGGCCAGAGCAAGCGCGAGTTGAAAAAAGATTTGCAGTATCTGATGCGCCTGTGGCGTGCGATACAGTCGCGGCTAAAAAAAGCGACCGCTCCGGCGGCGTTGTACAAGGAAAGCGAACTGGTCATCCGCGCAATTCGTGATGTTTATGCGCCGGACATGGGCGAGATCGTTTTAGACTCCGAGGCCGATTACAAAAAGGCCAAGGATTTTATGCAGTCGATGAACCCGCGGTCGCGTAAGAATGTTGTCTTGCACGACGGCAAAGAGCCGCTCTTTAACAAAAACAATATTGAGGCGCAAATTGAGTCGCTGTACGGCAAAAAGGCCAAACTCAATTGCGGCGGTGCCATCGTCATTGAACAGACAGAAGCGCTTGTTGCGATCGACGTAAACTCCGGCTCCTATACAAAAAGTCGCAACCTTGATGAGACTTCGCTGAAAGTCAATATGGAAGCGGCGGTCGAGATAGCGCGGCAGTTAAAATTGCGCGATTTGGGCGGAGTAATCGTGATCGACTTCATCGACATGCGCTCCGAAAAACACCGAAGACAAGTCGAACGCGCTCTGCGCGAAGCATTAAAAGACGATCGTGCGCGAATGACGATACTCAAGATGTCGCGGTTCTGCCTGGTAGAAATCACTCGGCAGAAACTACGACCGGGGATGCACAGGCAGGCTTACGAAACATGCCCACTGTGCGCGGGTTTTGGCTCGGTCAAGACTGTCGAGAGCGTGGCGATCAATGTTGGGCGTCAGATTAAGCCCGGCCTCAGAGACAAGGCCGTGAAAACGATTCGCGTCGAGGTCTGCCCGAGGGTCGCGTACTATATGCTAAACAGCAAGCGCGAATACCTGGGCGAACTTGAAGACACTTATGACAAAAAAATTATAATACTCGGACAGGGTGGTTTTCCGATCGAAAAGACGGATGTGGAATTCATTACCGCATCCGGAGAAAAGAAACGAAAACCAACTCCAACCAAATAACGGAGAACATTGATGTACGTTGTAATCAAAGAAGGCGGCAAACAGTACCAGGTTTGCAAGGGCGACATGGTCGATGTCGAGAAGAAAGACATTGAAGAAGGCGAGACTTTTAATTTCGAAAACGTTATGCTTTATAGTGACGAAGAAAAAAAAGATCTGCGCATCGGTCAGCCCACCCTCGCTGACGTTACGGTAACCGCCGAAGTCAAGGGGCTGGTCGCCGGTGACAAAGTGGAAGCCTATAAGTTTAAGAGGCGCAAAGGGCATCACAAACTGACTGGCCATCGCCAGAAATACACACGTGTAGTAATCAAAGACATCCAGGCGAAATAAAGAGAGGTCTTCATGGCGCATAAAAAAGGACAGGGTTCTACCCGAAACGGACGCGACAGCAACCCGCAATACCGTGGAATAAAGCACTATAGCGAGGAAACCGTATGGCCCGGCTGCATCATCGTAAGGCAGTGCGGCACCAAGTTCACTCCCGGCCGTAACACAGGCATGGGACGGGACTACACGATTTTCGCTAAGGCGCACGGAAAAGTGCACTACGCACCCAACAAGCGTATCAGCATTATCCCCACAGAAGTCACAGCCTAATAGGGAAGTTGCCCCGCAAAAGGCCACCTACTCCCACGGGCGCTCCAACGGTTGTTTGCGCAAATTAATGCAGCAGCAGGAGCATCTTGGAAGTAAGTGGCTTTTGTCATAGAATTATTCGAGCGGAATATCAAAAATGTTCGTAGATGAAGTACAAATAAAAGTTACCGGCGGCAGAGGCGGCGACGGATGCGTGAGTTTCCGGCGGGAAAAATTTATCCCTCGCGGTGGCCCCGATGGCGGCGATGGCGGCAAAGGCGGCAACGTAATCATCATCGCCAAAAAAGACATAACCACCCTGCTCGACGTAGGCAGACGCCGGAAATACATGGCCGATAATGGCCGTCAGGGTATGGGCAAAAAACGCCACGGGCTGTCCGGCGACGATATTATAATCCGCGTGCCCTGCGGTACACTCGTCAAAAACGCAGAAACCGGCGATGTGTTAAGAGACATGAAAACCAACGACCAGAGCCTGACCATCGCTAAGGGTGGCCGGGGCGGATTTGGCAACACACACTACGCCACCGCCACTAACCAGGCTCCTCGTTACGCGCAAAAAGCGCGTGATGGCGAAAGCCGAGAGATTATCCTGGAACTAAAACTGCTGGCCGACGTGGGGCTAGTCGGAATGCCCAATGCCGGCAAATCCACTCTGTTGTCGCGAACATCCGCCGCAACACCGAAAATTGCTGACTACCCCTTCACCACACACGCTCCCATACCGGGAATGATGGAATTTGAG
>CAYSUZ010000010.1:0-13083 GCA_964434335.1 uncultured Planctomycetota bacterium
CTGTATAAAGTGCTCTAGTTTGACGCGAATGCTCTGCTTGGCCGCACCGTAAAGCTGAATCACTTCCGAAGAATAGCTCCGCAACATGCCCGAACTCATCATCCGCCCTTTATCGGTCAAAAAGTAGCGGGTGTTACGGCGATTGGCCCCAGACATGAAAATCAGGCCGCGTTGCTGAAGGTCTTTGATATAGGTGTTAATCATTGCTACCGAAACACCTGCCATGCGCGCAAGCACAGACTGACTAATACAGGGGTTGCTTTCGATAGCCTCGAGGATGGTCAAGACTCGTGCAGATTTCTTCGGCTTGAAAAAATTTCTCTCTGCGATCATCATAATCGGTGTCCTGAGTTGCACATTAGGAATTACGACGGGATCATTCACTAACTGAATAAACATTACTAAAAAGATTATCGGCCGTTTTTTTTAGACACTGAAGAAAAAATAATGGGGAAACAATTTGGCCACGTCACTCCTTACACTTTATATTTTACAAATATGGGCGGTTGACTCAAGAATTTTCTCTGTATTTTGGGATTTTAATTAAGTTTTTGGGGAAATAACCCGATTGAAAAATATGAACATTTGAATTTTGGATTGCAGTGTGTAGCGATTTTCCCCTCTCTCGTTGACCATTGCAATTCTGGGGGCGTCCTAGCGGCGTCCCTCTTTTTACGAAAATTAGCCGGACAGGTTTTACAACCTGTCCGGCTGATTTTTTGAAAACGGCTACGTAGCGACGATATACCGTTCCCCTATTTTAGTTGATTCTGATTACACTCTCCGCATACGCCTTGCCGCCGTAGCGCCCAGCGCCATCAACGGCGCTAACACCAGCACCAGCGTGCTCGGCTCAGGCACGGCCATGGCGGAGTATGTGTCGTAGTGATAAATGGCATAGCCAGCAAATGTCGCAAATTCGGCCTCATCAATCAGGCCCGCCGCCAGTGCCAATTCAAGTTCCATCAGCACCTGATTCTCGTCAGCATAGGTGCTCCAATCAAAAATGTCCACCCCGTCCACAGGCATCGTAAGCGCCGAAAGCAAAATTTCCAGCCCCATGGCATCAGCGAGAGCAAGCTCCTCCTCTGAGAGGTTGAAAATCGTCGAGGCCTCGTCGACATAACTCATTATCGTTGCGCTATCGATCAAGGCAAAAATATCCGCTAACTGCGTCGCACGCGCCGAATCAGTCTCCATCCATGTCGGCAGATCTACCGCCAACCGCATATCCGCGCCCGCATCAGCAATCAGCTGATTAATATCTTCGAGCAACGCGAGATAGTTTTCTTCGATCTCGACCATCGTCGCCAGACCAGCAGGGTCACCGCCCTGCAAAAGTTCCTTGGCCTGTTGATACTGACTTTTCAGATTAGCGCCATAGTCTTCCCAAAACGCCCAGTATTCCATATCAAGGTGAATACCGGAGAAGCCCGCCCCCCCCTGCACCAATAAGGGTCTGGCTCATATCTATAATATCTCCGACGAGCTTACGCTGCCACTCGTACTTCCGAAAATAATCCGTATGGTAGTAATTATCTGGATCTATCTCTGGAGCTGGATACGGATCGGCCCAGGTAGTAGCACCAAATAGTGCTTCGACTTCGATACCGACAGCAGCAGCCTTGTTGAGCAATGTTGGCATATACTGCATCCCTGCGCCATCATCTTTGAACTGCCACGTACCGTCGTAATCGAATATTTCCACAAAAGGATACGCCGCGACATAAAGACGACTGACCCCGTGCTCAACGGAAAAATCGATCAGCGCATCCATTTCGGCCTCGGTGGGTAGCGAATTTGGGTCTTGTTCTACCCACATCCCGCGCACAGAACTCCCCTCCAGCGGCACAACGTCAGCAGAAGCCAGGGCTGGAAACAACGAAACAGCGATTATCGCAACAATAACAATTTGAACACTTTTTGCCACAAGATGCTCCCTAAGATAAACTTACAGAAACCACATACTCTGCTTCCTATATACCCAGACACATTTTAGAGCGAAAAGTCTCGGTATTTTTTCTCTTTTCCTCAATATAAAGAGCAATTCCTGCGCCAATCCGCAAAATTACGCAACAACGGATGCATATCGATACGCTAATTTCTTATCAAAGAGCGAAACACCTCACGCTTCGCGCTAGTGCAATTGAGCATACTACTATGAACACACGCGGCGACCACCTTGCAATAGAATGCGTCTGTGCTATAATCCTCAATCATCATTTTGGTAGCAAATGCTTCCTGTTCACACAGGGTTTTCGGAGGAGAAAGCCATGAAACTTACGGTCAACGATCTCGACCTTAACGGCAAGCGCGTCATTATGCGCGTCGACTTCAACGTACCGCTCGACGAGAACAAAAACATCACCGACGACACACGCATCACCGCCGCAATACCCACGATTAAGCTCGTCCTTGAAAAAGGCGCCAGCGTTGTGCTCGTCTCGCACCTGGGCCGCCCCAAAGGTCAGGTAAACCCAAAATTCAGTCTCGCGCCAATTGCAGCGCATCTGCAAAAACTTCTCGGCGAGAAAGTCGCATTCTGCACCGAATCCATTGAGACGCAACTCGACACCGTAAAGCAAAAATGTGCCAATTCTCGCATCGCCATGCTTGAGAACATCCGCTTCTATCCCGGCGAAACCAAAAACGACCGCTCGCTCGCCGAAAAGCTCGCCCAGCTCGGCGAAGTCTTCATCGACGACGCGTTCGGCGCAGCACACCGTGCGCACTCGGCCAACGTCGGCATTACCGAATTCCTGCCCGCAGCGGCGGGGCTTCTACTGCAAAAAGAAATCGAATTCTTCGGCAAAGCCCTCGAAAAACCCGAACACCCCTTTGTCGCTATCCTGGGCGGCGCCAAGGTCTCCGACAAAATCGGTGTTATCAGCAACCTGCTAGACAAGGTCGATACAATCATC
This sequence comes from uncultured Planctomycetota bacterium, assembly GCA_964434335.1. GTDB lineage: Bacteria > Planctomycetota > B129-G9 > B129-G9 > B129-G9 > JAUWEX01. The sequence continues at coordinate 2,922 of CAYSUZ010000010.1, forward strand.
ATCGGCGGCGGCATGGCCTATACCTTCAAAAAGGCGCTGGGCATCGGGATCGGCAAATCTCTGCTCGAAGAAGACAAAATTCAGATCGCGCTTGACACGCTCAACAAAGCAAAAAAACACGGCGTTGCATTTCTCCTGCCAACCGACCACATCGTAAGCAGCGAGTTCGGCGAAAACGGCGACGTAAAAATCGTGCGCGACGGCGAGATACCCACCGACTACCTCGCGCTCGACATCGGCCCCGAAACAGTCGAGACCTACTGCGCCGCGATTGCATCGGCTAAAACTATCATCTGGAACGGGCCAATGGGCGTTTTCGAAATGGAAAAATTTGCCAAAGGCACGCTTGATCTCGCGCAGGCCGTCGCAAATGTTAATGGAACTACTATCGTCGGCGGCGGCGACAGCGTCGCGGCAATCGGCAAATTCCATCTCGCCGACAAAATCTCGCACGTCTCCACCGGCGGCGGCGCATCGCTGGAGCTGATGGAAGGCAAGAAACTACCCGGCATTGAAGCCTTGTCCGAAAAATAAAAAGACAGCAACCAAAAATACAGTCAAAGCAAACAACAAAAGGAGCAGCATGTATCTCGAACAATCTATCGCGCACTATCTGAAAGAATGCAAAGCCGAAATTCCCGCACCGGGCGGCGGCAGCGTCGCTGCGCTTGCGGGCGCGCTGGGCGCGTCGATGGGGGCGATGGCGGCAAACTTCACCACGGGCCGCGAAAAATTCCAGGCCGTCGAAAACGAAGCAGCCAAACTGCTCGCCGAAAGCGAAAAAATCATGGACGCCTGTGCAGGTATCATCGACGAGGATATCGAGGCGTATAACGGCTTCGGCGCAGCCTCAAAAATGCCCAAAGATACGGACGAACAAAAGTCCGAACGAACAAAAACAATGCAGGCCGCACTGAAACGCGCGATGGAAGTACCGATGAAGATGGTGCGGCTATGCGCGGCACAACTCGCCGTCACCGACAAACTTGTCGATATCGCCAACCCCAACCTCGTTAGCGACGTTGGCGTCTCGGCGCTAATGGCCGAGGCAGGCATGCAGGGCGCGCGCCTGAACGTCGTTATCAACCTCGCCTATCTTAAGGACGCCGAGCTTGTAGCACAAACCCGCGCCAAACTCGCCCGGATACTCGACCAAGCCGTCGGGATCCGCGAGCGCGTATTAGAAAAAGTTCTCGCAAAAATCGGATGACCGATATGAAAACACCCAAAGCCGCAAACAAACGCGACCAGGCCGTGATCGACAAACTCATCACACACGGCCAACAACACGTACTTCGTTTTTGGGACGAAATCTCTCCCGAAGGCCGGGCAAAACTCTTGCGGCAAGCCGAGGAAATCGATTTCGAATTGCTCGACCGCCTTATCGCCGAACACGTTGCGTCCGGAAAAAAATCCGCCGCGCGTGGCGAAGTTACTGCCGCACCGGTAATCAACCTGCCCCGCTCCGATGAAGAAATCACCGAAGCACAACACGCTCGACAGGTCGGCGAAGCATTGCTCGCCGAAGGCAAAGTTGCAGCATTCGTTGTGGCAGGCGGTCAGGCTACACGGCTGGGGTACGATTATCCGAAAGGCATGTTTCCGATAACGCCGGTGAAAGGCAAGAGCCTGTTTCAGCTTCACGCCGAAAAAATTCTGGCACGAGGCAGACGCCACGATAATAAAATTCCGTTCTACGTTATGACCAGCGAAGCCAACCACCGTCAAACGGTGGATTTCTTCGAACAAAATGATTACTTTGGTCTGGAGCCAGGCGATGTGCGCCTCTTCGAACAGCCGATGATCCCGGCAGTAGATTTCGGCGGCAAGTTTCTGCTCGAAGCCAAAGACCGCATTTTCACAAATCCCAACGGACACGGCGGCTCGCTTATGGCGCTTAAACAAAGTGGCGCTCTCGACCACATGAAGACCGTCGGCATTGAGGAAATTTATTATTTCCAGGTCGACAACCCGTTGCTACAAATCTGCGACCCGCTCTTCATAGGCCAACACCGCCTCGCCAAAGCACAGATGAGTACCGAAGTCGTAACGAAGGAAGACCCGATGGAAAAGGTCGGCGTGATCGGCATGATCGACGGCAAGCTCGGCGTCGTCGAATACAGCGACCTGACCGAAGAACAGATGCATGAGCGGTTGCCAGAGGGCAATCTCAAATACGGCGGCGGCAACATTGCCGTTCACATGATAAATGTCGCTTTTGCCGAAAAGATGAACAAGGGCGGGCTGCAACTCCCCTACCACAAGGCCGTCAAAGCAGCGCAGCACATCAACGAAAGCGGCGAGCTTGTAATCCCAGAAGAAGCCAATGCGGTAAAGTTTGAGGCTTTCGTATTCGATGCACTGGGATTCTGCAAGAACTCGATAACAATGGAAGTCGCACGCGACGAAGAATTTCATCCGCTGAAAAACGCCTCGGGCGATTTTTCGGTCGAGACCGTACAACGAGCAATGGTAGACATGTATGGCCGCTGGCTGCAAGAGGCGGGCCTGGCGCTGCCGCGCACCGCACAGGACAGGCCGTGGGCAGTCGAAATAAGCCCCCTAACGGCGCTCGACCGGGAAGAATTGATTTTGAAAGCTCGCTCCGGGTGCTCGTTCTCATGGGGTTTGTGTTTGTAATTCCAATTTTGCTTTTGGAATTTACGCATAGAGGACGATAGAATAGTGTCACAACATTTTTTGGGAGAAGAAGCGTGGCAACAAAAACTGGCAAACCGATCAGGCTCGATTTCAATAACGTCATGGACGCCGCTATTGGGAAACAGCAAGGAATCACTGCGGCAGCAATCAAGGCCTTCGACAAGCGCGCTGTAAAATTCCACAAGCAACTGCTCGCAGAGCGCAAGTCCGAAAAACTCGGTTTCTACGATCTGCCCTATCAGGACGCCCTGGTCAAGCGAATCAAAAAAACAGTCGCGCAATTAAAAAACCGTTTCGAAAACTTCGTGGTACTAGGCATCGGCGGCTCAGCGCTGGGCAACATCGCCCTGCAAACCGCGCTCAACCACCCCTACTACAACCTGCTAGACAAAAAAGCACGCAACGGCATGCCACGCATATTTGTAATGGACAACGTCGATCCCGAATATTTCGGCGGACTGCTCGACATCATCGACCCGAAAAAAACGCTGTTCAATCTAGTCTCGAAATCAGGCGGCACTGCCGAGCCAATGAGCCAGTTCATGGTCATACGCGAAATCCTGCGCAAAAAACTCGGTGCCAAAGCCAAGGACCACATCATCGCCACTACCGATAAGGAATCCGGAATACTGCGCGAGATCGTCGAGAAAGAGGACTACAATTCGTTCATCATCCCCGACAATGTCGGCGGACGTTTCAGCGTTTTCACGCCGGTGGGACTGCTCTCGGCGGCGATGGGTGGCATCGACATTGCTCAGCTTCTGGCAGGCGCGGCGGCGATGGACAAGCGTTGCTCCACGGCCAGCCTCACCAAAAATCCTGCCTACCGCAACGCGGTCGTACACTACCTTGCCGACACAAAAAAAGGCAAGTCGATCTCGGTGATGATGCCCTACTCCAACGCGCTCTATCTGATCGCCGATTGGTACAGGCAGTTGTGGGCGGAGAGTTTGGGCAAGAAATTTGACATCAACAAAAAGACTGTCAACGTCGGCCAGACGCCGATAAAGGCGCTGGGCGCGACCGATCAGCACTCACAGGTGCAGCTCTACGTCGAAGGCCCCAACGACAAAATCTTCACACTGGTCGGCGTAGATAAATACCGACGCGAGATCAAGATACCCAAGACCTACGGCCAATACGACGCGTTATCATATTTGGGCGGCAAAACAATGAACCGCCTCATCGAAGCCGAACGCGTCGGCACCGAACTGGCGCTACGCGCAGCTAGGCGCCCCAGCATAAGTGTTGTCCTGCCCGAGATCAACGCTCACACAGTTGGGCAGATGTTGTACATGTACGAAGTGCAGACCGCCTTCGCCGGGAAACTCTACAATATCAACGCCTTCGACCAGCCCGGAGTAGAGGCTGGCAAACTCGCCGCATTCGCCCTGATGGGTCGCAAGGGCTATGCCGCAGAAAAGAAGCGGATAATGACCGAGATGAAAAAATGCGCCCGTAATGTGCTCTGACTATGCAATTCGAACAAACACAACTTTATTATAAAAACCGCTTTCCACGACTGCACGCGCTAATCGTCTGGGCTGCGGCCATAACCGCTATGACAACCCTGATCATCGTGCCGGGCTTTCGTATTACAGGCTTCTGGGCCGATGTCATCATGGTAATCCAGTTCGCGGTTGCGTGGTTGTTCGTTGTCGAAAACATCATCAACATCGTGCTGTTATTCAACCGCAAGACCTACATCAAGCGCAACTGGCTGGTTATGTTGGCAATCGCGGCTTTCGTCATTATGCAATCGCTGGGCATCCATGCCCACCTTACGGTCAAGATATTCCTGCTCTTGGCAATCGTGCTCGTCTTCGCACGCCTTATGCGCAACATCCGATTCCTCGCTCGCAGACCGATGGTCTCGCTGATAGGCAGTTTCGCGCTGGTAATTACGATCGGCACACTAATCTTGTGCACCCCCGGCGCGGGCGCAGGCAAGCCGGTGCATTTCATCGACGCGCTGTTCACCTCGACCTCGGCAACATGCGTAACGGGTCTGATCGTGCGCGACACTTTTACGGAATTCTCAGATTTCGGCCACTTTATCATTTTGATCCTCATCCAGATCGGTGGGCTGGGATTAATGACTTTCGGAGCCTTTTTCGCCCTGACTATCGGCGGCGGGTACGGCATCCGCGACCGCAAGGTCATGACCGGCCTGCTGGAGACCGGCGGGGGGGGCACTGTAACACGGATGATCGTGTTCATTTTGCTCTTTACGTTCGCGTTTGAGGCAGCGGGCTTTCTGGCGCTTAACGGCACTTGGGAAAAAGGCGGTGCACTTCTCGACGCCGACGGTCAACAATATTATAGCGCCTTCCATTCGATCAGTTCGTTCTGTAACGCAGGATTTTCCTTCTTCGAAGACAGCTTCATCACTCTGCGCGACAAGCCCGCAATAGCGCTGGCAGTGCCATTGCTAGTCATCGTGGGCGGGTTGGGATTTGCAGTCTCGCTGAATTTGTTAACGATAGGTGTTTCGCGCGTGCTAAGTCTTTTCGGCAAAAAACGCGCTATCTACGAAGACCTCCCCATTGCCGAAACCCGACTAACGGTACACACCAAACTTGTACTTATAACAACGTTGGTGCTTCTGGTGCTGGGCTTTGGCGTGTTTTACCTGCTGGAGGCGAATAATCCCAAGACCCTAGGCCCACTAGACGGGACAGCCCAGATCGCAGCAGCGTTTTTCCAGTCGGTTACGGCGCGCACTGCGGGATTCAACACCGTTGAGATCGGCGACCTCAAGGACGCGACAAAATTCTTCCTGATAATGATGATGTTTATAGGCGCCTCGCCCGGCTCGACCGGCGGCGGCATCAAGACCGTAACCCTGGCGGTGCTGGCGCTGACGCTGTGGGCCACAATCCGCGGGCGCAAGCGGGTCGAGGTCTACCGTCGCACAATACCCGAAGTAATTGTAAAAAGAGCTTTTTTGATCGCGATTCTGGGCGTGTTTTTTATCGCGGTCATCGCGCTGACACTCTCGATAACCGAAAGCAAACTCAACATGCCGTTTATCGATATCCTGTTCGAATCTGCCAGCGCTTTCGGCACGGTAGGGCTAAGCACCGGAATTACGGCGCAATTGACAGATTTCGGCAAGGTGCTTATAATGATTTTAATGTTTATGGGCAGAATCGGGCCGCTGACAATCTTCGTAGCGATTATACAGAAGACCAGCAAAACCGAATTGCCTGAAGAACGCGTAATGGTCGGCTGAGAGAAATCATGGCAGGAAAGAAATTTGCAATTCTTGGGCTGGGGCGCTTTGGGCGCACGCTGGCACTGAAGCTGTATGAATCCGGCGCGGAAGTAATCGTAGCCGATATCAATGCCGATATCATCGATGAAATCAAGGAATCGGTGACACTGGCTGTACGCATGGACACCACCGACAGCAAAGCATTGACCGAACAGGGCATCGACAAAGTTGATATTGCCATTGTAGGCATGGGCGACGAATTCGAGCCTAACGTGTTAACCACCTTTGCATTAAAGCAGATAGGCGTCAAAAGCGTCATCGTCAAGGCCGCTAACTGGACCCACAAACGCATTCTCGAACAGGTCGGTGCCGATGAAGTTATCAGCCCCGAAAACGAAAGTGCTGTGCGTCTGGCGAATAAGCTTATCAATCCCGAAGTGAAGGACTCGCTCGAACTGGCCAAAGGCCACCGCATCGCCCTGGTGCCGGTTCCGGCTCGCTTCATAGGCAAGGCCCTCAACGATGTCGACTCGCGCAACAAATACAAGGTTAACATCGTCGCCATAAAAAAACTCAACGGCAAAGGCAAAAAGGGCAAAGAAGTCATCAACGATATTCCCAGCGCCGACGACATGCTGGAGGATGACGACATGCTCTACGTGGTCGGTGCCGACAATGACATTTCGGACTTTATCGGCACATCAAAGTAGCAATACCACGGGCTGCGCCCGTCATGCAAAAAACCAACCACAACAATGGAGAATTACGATGCAACGCAAAATTATCGTTCCGCTGATAGCCATAATGCTCTTGGCAGCTGGACTCCTGGCCGCCGCCAACCAGCAGCCCAAAATCGCCGTCGTCAACATTGCCAAAGTCTTCGAACAATCCAACAATCGCGATACCGGAGAAAAAGAACTTCAGGCACAGATGGATCGGGCCATGGAAACAATCGAAAAGTACAAAGCAGAGGCACAAAAACTCCAGACGGCGCTCGATAAGCTTGAAAAAGGCTCACCAAAATACATTGAACTCAGTAAACAGCGCGTCGAACTCATGGCAAGTGCCGAGATTTACTCCGAACAAACCAAAATAAAGATCCAAAATCGCGAAAACGCCATTAGGCAGGAGCTTTACGCCAATATCCGAGAGACCATCGACAAATACGCCAAGCAACAGGGCTACGACCTTGTACTCAAAATCGATGACAATTACATTTCGGGCAAAAGCGTAGTTACGCAAGATATACAAATGAGTACCCGTGTTGTCCTGTATAATTCCCAAAAAATGGACATCACCGCCGAGATCGTCAAGGCCATAAACAAGAAATAACCCCTCGCACAAAGCGCCCTAGGCTGTCTCGCCATAACGCCCTGCAACAAAAGGCGTTACAGGCAGCCTCGCGCCGATGCAGGAGGGGCGAAAAAAGGGAATTCTTCTTGACCAAAATCATTTTGAGTGGTATACTACTTGCGTATATAGAAAAGTGTTTCTGGTTGTTTTGTAAATGCGGTTCTGACAGTGTCAGAATTTTGAAGCTCGGGTCTGAATAACCAATTTGCAGGGCGCGTTCGATATCGACAAGCGTCGCCTTGATCAAGCAACAGACCGCCAAAATAACCAAAGGTTGTTTTGGTTTTTTTGTTGGACGCTTCACACCCCGCATAAAACCAAACGCCAATACACCTAATCACCTGTAAATAAACCTTTTAGCGTCATAATAATTTTGTTAAATCTGCTACGGAGACTATTAAGAGATGGATAATTCAGACAGAAGCTTGGTTTTGCGTACACAACAGGGCGACAAGGACGCTTTCGGCATTCTTTTCGACAGATACGCTAACCTTGTATACAAAGTTGCTGGCCATTACATTCGCAATCGCCGTGACACGATGGATATTGCTCAAGAAGTCTTCATAAAGGCCTATCGATCCATCAACGAAATCCGCGATCTCGACAAATGCAAGAGCTGGCTTTGCCGCATCACGCTATACACCAGTCTCAACTGGCAGCGCGATCAAAAACGTGTGCCTGTTGCCTGTGGTGATGCCATCGATCTCGCCGAATCCACGAACTGGGATCGCGAAACCAAGACCTCCTCAATATTTTCCAGCAAGAAGGTCTGGGCTGCGGTCAACAAACTCAACGACGAATGGCGAGCGATCATCATGCTGAAATACGTAGACAACATGTCCTACGAACAGATCGCCGAAGTACTTGGCGTCAGCATGGCCACCGTACGCAACAAACTGCACCGCGCCAAGAATCGCCTCAAACAGATACTCGGCCCGCAGATTTCGCAGGAAATCCGCGCCGAATCCGCCAGCGCGTAACGGCAAAACGTAGCACCAGCCGCCTCAACTGCGAAGCACAAACCAGTTGAGCACGGTTTTGTGTCATTATTTGCCGCAACATCCTCACCAGCGCTTTTGCAATGCGCCCGCATCTGCTATAATCCCACACCAATCAACGTGCAACTTCTACGGAAAAGATAATGCCCGAAACAACCATCGGCTTCATCGGCGGTAGCGCGGCGTACCGCTTGATGAGCGAAAACAAAATAACCGGCCGTCCCCTTGGGCCGCGCCCTACGCCCTACGGCGACTCGCAGCCAGTATTTCACGTCAATGACCCACAGGGCGGTTTCTACTTTCTCTCGCGGCATGGCGAACACGGCTACGAAATCACCGCACCCTATGTGAACTACCGCGCCAACATCTACGCCCTGCGCGATCTCGGCGTACGCACGCTCATCGCATGGTCTGGCCCCGGTGCAATAAACGAAAATTTCAAAATCGGCCAATTCGTTGTCCCCGACGACATCGTCGATGAAACCAAAAATCGCGCCTATACCTTCTACGAAAACACAGGAATCGGCTTCGTGCGCCAGCACCCCACATTCTGCCCCTTGCTGCGCGACAAGATATGCAACACCCTCGCCGCGCTTGATCTTCAGCACGACAACACCGCAACCTACGTCTGCACACAAGGCCCGCGCCTCGAAACTCGCGCCGAAATCCGCAAATTCGCGCAATACGGCGGCGACCTCGTCGGCATGACACTTGTGCCCGAAGCCTTTCTCGCCAAAGAACTCGAGATGTGCTATGCGGCGATTTGCTACGTTACCAACTACGCCGAAGGTGTCGGCCCGGCACGCCATTTCCAGCCCGGCGCGCTCTTCGAAGGCCTCGCCACCCCCGAAGAAATGGCACGAGTCAACGCAGCAGTCGATCGTTTCCCTGAAATAATCACCCGTCTCACCGCCGCCCTTGCCGAACAATCCGAATCACCCGATTGCCGCTGCCGTCAAACCATGCAGCGCTACCGTCAGCGCGGCGATATCGGCACAGACTGGCACGAATGGGTGGCGAAATGATCCTGCGCGCCCAACACATAATCTGCGATGCAGCAAGAACGCTCACCGACGCAACCATAAAAATCGCAGGCAAAAAAATAAAAGACATTGCACGCACCACCGCCAATGACAATGCGCTCGACCTTGGCGAAGTCGCGATCGCGCCGGGTTTCATCAACGCACACACGCATCTGCTATACCGCGAACAAATCCCGTTTGACGGCGATTTCGCCAAATGGCTGAGCCTCGCAGGGCAAACCCGCAAGCAACTCACCAGCGAACAACAAGTCGTAACCATGCAAGCCTCGCTCAACGAAGCCATCGCCGCAGGCGTAACCACACTGGCCTCCTCCGAAATGCCTCAGACCTGCGCAATCAAGGGCTTCGAATTTGCCGAGACTATCTGCCTCGACGAAAGTTTCACCGACGAGGCGCTCGCGGGACTGAAATACAAAATAGATACCCTGAAAGAACGCGGGCTGCGCGGCGGCCTCGGGCCGCACTCGGCCTTTACAGTTACCGCCGATGTTTTAAGGGGCTGCGCGGAACTCGCCGCACAAAACGAACTCCCGCTCTCAATCCACGCCGGCGAAACCACAATGGAAGCAGCGTTTTTGTTTGGCGCGCACAACGAACTCTACCACTTTCTCGAAAGCGTCGGCGCCAATCTGTCCGACTGGCAACCACCCAACAAAACACCCGTACACTACCTGGCGGATCTCGGCGTACTCGGCAAACGCACCCTGCTAGCACACTGCAATTATTTGACTCCCCATGAAATCGATCTTATTGCCCAAAGCGGCGCATCGGTGGTATACTGTCCACGCAGCAGCGACTATTTCGGCCACTGCGACCACCCCCTGCGACATCTCGTTGACAAGGGGATCAACATCGCACTTGGCACCGACAGTCTGGCGAGCTGCAATTCG